>JAVBYL010000210.1 GCA_030824035.1 Humidesulfovibrio sp. | reverse complement strand
ATGGAGGCCGCGGCCCAGCACGTGCGCGAGGTGAAGGCCGTGCGCAACCTGGCGGAGTTCACGGACCTCATCGAATTTTTGCTGGCCGAGGTGCGCCAGCCGGGGTTCGAGCCGCCCTTTGCCCACCTGCTGGTGGACGAGGTGCAGGACCTCTCCGCTTTGCAGCTGGAGGCCGTCATGGGCCTTGCGGGCGATGTGCCGGGCAGGGCGGGGCACGGGTTCTTCGCCATCGGCGACCCCAACCAGAGCATCTACGGCTTTCGGGGGGCCGCGGGCGATGTGCGCCAGCGCCTTGCCGAGCGCTGGCCCGAGCTGCGCGTGGTGGGCCTGGGGCAAAACTATCGCAGCGCCCAGGGCATTCTGGATGCCTCGGCCTCCGTGCTGCCGGAGCCGCCACGGCTGGCGGGCCGGGCGGAGGGGCCATGCGAGGTGCGGTTCATCCAGGCGCCGGATGCCCAGCGCGAGGCCTGGCTCATTGCTGAGCGCGTGCGCGAGCTTCTGGGCGGCACCAGCCTGACCCTGCAACGCGCCGAGGCCGCCAGCCTGGCCCCGGGCGACATAGCCGTGCTGGTGCGCACCCGCGCGCTCATCCCGCCGCTGAAGGCCGCCCTGGAACAGGCTGGGCTGCCCTGCGCCGCCCCGGAGGCCGAGGCCTTCTGGGAAGACGCCCGCGTGGCCGCCATCCTGCGCGGGGCGGAAAAGCTCTTCGGCCTGCCGGCGCCCCTTGCCAGGCCCGACCCAGGCGAGGACGCCACCGCCCCACCGGCCGAGCTGCCGGAGTTCCTGCTGCTGCAAAGTCCGCGCGGTCTGCCCTCGGCCCTGCGTGAAAGCCCGCCCTTCGACCGCCTGTTCTGGGAGGGGCGCGCCTTCCGTGACCTGTGCCACGCCTTTGACGAGCAGGGCGGCTGGGTGGGGCTCATCGACTGGCTGCGGCTGGAGGCCGGGCTGGCGGAGATACGCCACACGGCGCAGAAGGTGCGCATAATGACCCTGCACGCGGCCAAGGGCCTGGAGTTCGAGGCGGTGTTTTTGCCCGCGCTGGAGGAGGGGCTGCTGCCCTTTGCCGGGGCGGCGGCGCTGCTGGGCAAAAGCGGCGCGGAAACGGGCGAGCTGGATGTGGAGGAGGAACGGCGGCTGTTCTACGTGGGCATGACCCGGGCGAAGCGCTGGCTGATTCTTTCCCACGCCGCCGCACGCACCCTGTATGGCCGGCAGCTGGCCTTGCCGCCCTCGCGCTTTCTTGCGGATTTGCCCGTGGGGCTGGTGCGGCGCTCCGTGCTGGCTCCGCGCGTGGTGGCCCGGCAGCGGCAGATTTCCCTGCTGTAGGCTAGGCAGAGGTCAGACATGCGTCGGCCTTAGGCCGACTCCTCGGTCTCCACGCGGTTGCGGCCCTTGTCCTTGGCCTGGTACAGCGCGACATCCGCCCGCAGGATGAGCGAGTCCATGTCGTCACCGGCGCGGAAGCTGGCCACCCCGAAGCTGGAGGTGACGCGGCCCGCCTCCGGGAAGGTTCCCTCGGAGAACTCCTCGCGCAGCCTCTCGGCCAGGGCCTTGGCCACCTTCAGGCTGCTTTCCGGGCACACGATGAGAAACTCCTCCCCACCCCAGCGCCCCACCACGTCCGTTTCCCTGGCCCTGGTGGCCAGCTTGCCCGCTATGGAGCTCAGCACCGTGTCGCCCGCGTGGTGGCCGAAGGCGTCGTTGATGTCCTTGAAGTGGTCCACATCGAGCATGATGACCGAAAAAGGCTTGCCGTAGCGCCGGGCGCGCAGGATCTCCGTTTGCAGGGCCTCCTCCAGCTTGCGCCGGTTGGAGATGCCCGTGAGCCTGTCCGTGCGGGAGAGCACCTCCAGGGCCATGTTCTTTTCGCCCAGCTCGCGCACGGCCTCCTCCAACTTGTCGCGCGCGGTTCCCAGCTCGGCCGTGCGGTCGCGCACGTTGCCTTCCAGGTTGCCCACAAGGTCGCGCATGCGGTCGGCCATGTCGTTGAAGGTGGAGGCCAGCTGCCCCAGCTCGTCCCCGGCCGTGGCATCGGCGTGGACGCTCAGGTTTCCGGCGCGCAGCTCCCCGGCGGAGCCAGTGAGGGCGGTGATGCGGCGGGTGACGCTGGCGTTGATGAGCGAGGCCACGGCCAGGGCGAAGACGAGGCCCGTGGCGGCCATGACCACGATGATGACCGTGGAGAGGGCGCTGGCGGCGGTGATGCGTGCGCGGGCGCGCTCCACCTCCGTGGAGGCCAGGGCCTTCAGGTCCGCGGAGATGGGGTCCACCGCCTTGGCCTGGAGGGCGAAGTCGTTGAACTTGCCTCGGATGGCCACCTGCACTTCCAGAATGCGCTGCGCGGTCTTGTCGTAGTTCTTCAGGGCCTGGCGCAGGGCGTCCTTCTCCTGGGCGTCGAGGGCGGCAGCCTTGCCAGCGGCCTTGCCCAGCCGGAAGCCGATGTTCATGGCGGCCTGCATGTGCGGCCGCTGGCGGGTGATCAGGTACGCCTGCTCGCCCAGCACCATCTTTTGAAACAGCAGCAGCAGGGCCGGGTCCTTTTCCGCCAGGGTGCCGATGTGCTCCCTGTGGGCGGTGAGGGTGCTTTGCAGGCCGTGGTTGGGCATGGCCAGGGCCGTCACAAGCCCAATGAGTTCCTCGAAGGTTTCGGAAAAGCGCTTGGCCGAGGCGAGGTAGAGGGTGATGTCGGTGCTGCGCTGGCGCATGGCCTGGCTGGTGTCGCCATCGGCGGCCAGGGCCTTGAGCTGCTCGCTCAGGTCCACCACGCGGGAGATGACCGCCTGGGCCGGTTCGAAGTACCGGTTGTGGGCCTTGGCGAAGCCGACCTCCTGGTATTGGAGGAAGAATGCCAAGTGCAGGCGGCGGGCCTTTTCCAGTTCGCCGTCCATTTCGAAAATGCGCTGGCGTATCTCCATGCTGGAAAGCATCTCCGCCTCGGCGCTGCGCACGGTGCTGAGCGCGGCAAGGCTCACCACCGCCTCGATGACGAGCACGGAGAAAAGCAGCGCAAAGGCATAGCCGAACTTCGCGGTTATGCTCAGGTTGCGCCAGTGGCGGGAGAGCGCGTCTTTCAGGTTCATTTCCCCGGCGCGTAAGTGAAAACGACATTGCGCTTGAGCCCTTCCACCCCGGCGGCGGGGTTGTCCAGACGCAGCACATTGAAGCTCTGGGCGGCGCAGTCGCCGAACTCATTGCACTGCATGGTGCCGGAGAGCCCCTTTTTGCCCTTGGTGGCGTAAAGCGCGTCGCGCAGGGCCTGCCTGCCTATGCGCAGGCCGCCCTCCGGCGTTGCCACGGCCACCTTCTCGATGGCGTCGAAGAGTATCTCGGCGGCGTCGTATGCGCTGACATAATAGCTTGTGGGCGGGGTTTCCGCGTAGCGGGCCTTGTAGGCCCCGGCCAGGGCTTCCAGCTCCGGGCTTTGGGCCGGGGGCGTGGGGCCCACGAAGTACATGCCCACGGCGGCGTCCTTCACGCTCTCGATGAAGCTCGACTCGATGAGCGAGCCGTCGCTCATGAGCACCACCTTGCCGAGGCCTTTCATCTTCCTGGCCTGGAGCAGCACGTTGTTGCCCTCCGGCTGGAACAGCGGGAAGAACACCAGTTCCGCCCCGGAGTTCTGCACGGCGGTGAGCACGGGCCCCATGTTGGTGTCGGCCTTGTTCACGGCGGTGTCGAGCACGATGGCGCCGCCCAGCTTCTCAAACTCCTGCCGGAAGCCGGAGGCGAGGCCCTGGGTGTAGATGTCGCCATCGTTGATGGTGGCGGCCTTGCGGATGCCCAGCTTCTCGTAGGCGAAGCGCGCGGCGGCGGGCCCGGCGGATTCCTCGTTTGGGGCTGTGCGAAGGTACCCGGCCTGCCACTTGGGGGCGCGCTTGCCGCCCAGGGAGGTGAGGAACGGAGCGCTGTTGTTGCCGGAGATCATCACCAGCCCGGCCTTGGACATGACCTCGGCGGCGGTGGCCCCGTCGCCGGAACAGGTGGTGCCGAAGATGGCTACGGTCTGGGCATCGGCCACGACCTTCAGGGCTGCGTTGGCCCCGCCCTCCGGCGCGCAGCCGGTGTCCTGGATGTTCAGCGCCACGGGGTGGCCGCGCAGCGCCTTGCCGCGCTTGTCCAGGGCCAGCTCCAGGCCGCGCAGCTGCTCTGTTCCCAGGGTGGCCACCTTGCCGCTGAGCGACTGGATGACGCCCAGCTTGACGGGCGCGCCAGGGGCGATCTCCACGCAGCCTATGGCGTCCGTGCAGTCCTTAGGCGCGGGCGAGGGGCTGCACGCGCCACAAATCAGGGCCGCCAGCAGGAGCGCGCAACGGATTATTTTCTTCCTAGGCATAATAGTAACCCCTCCATATCAATCAGCTGTAAGCTTATATGGAAGGGGCCATCGAGTAAAGGGGGGGGCGAGACTTTTGTGTAGGCTGCGGCCAATGAAAAAGGCCGCAATCCTTTCGGATTGCGGCCCTGTTCTTTTGGTGCCGAAGGGGAGACTCGAACTCCCATGGCCTTGCGACCACTAGACCCTGAACCTAGCGTGTCTACCA
>JAVBYL010000390.1 GCA_030824035.1 Humidesulfovibrio sp. | reverse complement strand
CCAGCCAGTGGCAGGCGGAGCGCGACGCCCTGGCCGCTCCCGGCTGGGGGCGCACCCTGCGCGAGGCCGGGGCCCGCCTGGCCCATTACGGACAGCTCGACCCGGCCACCCGCACAGCGCGGCCAGCGGTGCGGCAATAGTCTTTCACCCACGCACAAAACGGACGGAAAACCAGCCCATGTCCACACCCGAATCACATATTCCCGCGCCCGAGGCCGAGACCTTCCCCGTGGAGGTGAGCATCGTCACCCCCATGCACAATGAGGAGCTCTGCGTACGCGAGTTCCACCGGCGCATGGGCGCGGCCCTCAGCGGCATGGGCGCCAGCTACGAGATCATCCTGGTGAACGACGGCAGCACCGATGCCACCCCGGAGATCATCCGCGAGCTGGCCGCCGCCGACCCGCACCTGTTGGGCGTTTTCCTGGCGCGCAACCGGGGCCAGTGCACGGCCATTTACGCGGGCATCCAGCACTCGCGCGGCCGGTATGTCGTCATCATGGATGGCGACCTCCAGCACCCGCCCGAGGAGGTGCCAAGCCTCATCGAAAAGATCCGCCAGGGCTACGACCTGGTAAAGGGCGTGCGGCAAAAGCGGCAGGAGTCGCTGCTGCTGCGGCGCATCCCCAGCCTCATCGCCAACTACCTCATGCGCGCCACCAGCAAGTGCGACATCCACGACATGGGCGGGCTGTCCATCATCAAGGGCGAGGTGGCGCGCGGGCTCAAGCTGCGCGAGGGCCAGCACAGGCTCATCCCGGCCCTGGTGTACAGCCAGGGCGGCGCGGTGTGCGAGGTGCCCACCAGCGCCCCGCCGCGCTTTGCGGGCAAGAGCCACTACGGCATCGGCCGCAGCATCGACGTGCTCTTCGACATCGTGCTTTTGTGGTTCCAAAACTCCTACAAGCAGCGCCCGGTGTACCTCTTCGGGCGCATCAGCCTGTGGCTGTTCATGGTGGCCTCGCTCATCATGTGCTGGCTGCTGTATGGCAAGGTCTTCCTGGGCGAGCACATGGGAACCCGCCCGCCCTTCCTGGGCGCGGTGCTGCTCTACCTCTCGTCGCTTGGCTTCATGAGCACGGGCCTGATACTGGAAGTGCTGGTGAACACCCACGACGCGGTCTCCGGCAACATGCCCTTCAAGGTGCGGGAGCTTGTGCACGGTGAGACGAGAACGGGACTACCGACCGCCCCGGACTCCTGCTCCTGCAAAGACTGACAGCCACAAGGACGAGGGGGACGGACGCCATGCGCATCGGCCTGTTGCAGCTCAACCCCGTGGTGGGCGACCTCCACGGCAACGCCGCGCGCATCGAGGCCGCCTACGCCACCGCCGTGGCCCAGGGGGCGGAGCTCTGCCTGACCCCGGAGCTGGCCCTCACCGGCTACCCCCCGCGCGACATGCTGCTGTACGCCGGGTTCTGCAAGGCCGCCTGGGCCGAGGCCCACGCCCTGGCCGCGCGCCTTGAGGCCGCGCACCCCGCCGGTCCGGCGCTCATCCTGGGCTGCCCGGAGCCCAACCCCTCGGACCTCGGCAAGGCGCTGTTCAACGCGGCCCTGTGGTGCGAGGGCGGCAGCGTGCGCCGCAGCATCCGCAAGTCCCTGCTGCCCACCTACGACGTGTTCGACGAGGCGCGCTACTTCGAGCCAGCTCCACTGGGCGGTTCCGGGGTTGTGGAATACCGGGGCCTGCGCGTGGCCGTCACCATCTGCGAAGACCTCTGGAACGACAAGGACTACTGGCCGCACCGCCTGTACCCCGTGGACCCCGTGGAGGCCGCCGTGTGCGCCGGAGCCCAGCTGCTCGTCAATCTTTCCGCCTCGCCCTTCAGCCTGCGCAAGCAGGCCCTCCGGCACGACATGCTCTCCTCCATCGCCCAGCGCCGCGCCCTGCCCCTGGCCTACTGCAACCAGGTGGGCGGCAACGACGAGCTGGTGTTCGACGGCCGCAGCGCCCTGTACGGGCCGGACGGCGCGCTGCTGGCGCGGGCGGCGGGCTTTGAGGAAGACGTGCTGGTGGCGGATCTGGGCCAGCCCGGCCCCCTGGCGCGGGACGACCTCTCCGCCCCGGCGGAAAGCTGGCGCGCGCTCACCCTGGGCACGCGGGACTACCTGCGCAAGTGCGGGTTCAAAAAGGCGCTGCTGGGCCTCTCCGGCGGCATCGACAGCGCCGTGGTGGCCGCCGTGGCCGTGGCGGCCCTGGGCGCGCAGAACGTCGTCGGCGTGCTCATGCCCTCGCCCTGGTCCAGCCAGGGCAGCATCGACGACTCCCTGGAGCTGGCGAAAAACCTTGGCATGCCCACGCGCACCATCCCCATCGAGGGGCTCATGCGCGGGTTCGACGCCGCCCTGACCGAGGGCTTCGCCACCCTGGCCCCGGAGAAGGGCCAGGACACCACCGAGGAGAACATCCAGTCGCGCATCCGCGGCAACCTGCTCATGGCGCTTTCCAACAAAACCGGCGCCCTGCTGCTGACCACCGGCAACAAGAGCGAGCTGGCCGTGGGCTACTGCACCATCTACGGCGACATGTCCGGCGGCTTCGCCGTCATCAGCGACCTGCCCAAGACCCAGGTGTACGCCCTGGCCCGGCACATCAACCAGGTGCTCGGCCCGGTGATCCCGGAGGCCATCCTCACCAAGGCCCCCTCGGCGGAGCTGCGCCCCGGCCAAACCGACCAGGACTCCCTGCCGCCCTACGACGAGCTTGACGCCATCCTGGCGCTGCACGTGGAGGAGCACAAGACCGCCGCCGAGATAGCGCTGGCGGGCTTTGACGCGGCCACGGTGGAGCGGGTGTGCAGGCTGGTGAAGGGCGCGGAGTTCAAGCGCAGGCAGGCCGCCCCGGGCATCAAGGTGGCCTGGCGCAGCTTCGGCTCCGGCTGGCGCATGCCGCTGGCCTGCGCGCGCCTGGGCTGATTCAAAAAAAGCGAAAGAATTTTGGTGGCCAGTTGCTTCTCGATGAGCGACTGGCACGCAAGCCAGGGCAAACGGACGAAATTTGCGTCCCAGGCCTCGGGCCGGACGAATTTTACGCCACCCTGACGAATTTTACGTCAGTACGATGAATTTTACGTCAGCACCTGGTTGCCAAGATCCAGCGGGTCGTCCTCCGAACCTGGCTCGCCCCGGCTCAGGATGCGCCGCAGCGTATCCTTGCTGATGCCCAGGTCGCGGCAGGCGGCGTTCCTGTTGCCGCCGTTGCGCTCCACGGCCTCCACGCAAGCCTGGTGGCGAATGTCCTCCATGGTGGGCGGCTTGTCCGCGCCGGGGCCGGGGTGCTCGCAAGCGCGCACGTCCGCAGGCAGGTGCTCCACCTGGATGAGCCCGCCGGGGCACAGGATGCTGGCGTACTCCAGAATATTCTCCAGCTCGCGGATGTTGCCGGGAAAGCTGTGGGCCGCCAGCAGGCGCATGGCCTCCGGCGAAACGCCCTGAATGTCCTTGCCGCCCGCCTGGCTGATGCGGCGGCGCTTCAGGGAGTAGTCCACCAAAAGCGGCAGGTCGCCCTTGCGCTCGCGCAGGGGGGGCAGAGTCATGCGCACCACGTTCAGGCGGTAGTATAGGTCCTGGCGGAAGGTCCCCTCGGCCACCATGCGGTCGAGGTCGCGGTTGGTGGCGGCCACCACGCGCACGTCCGTGGCCACGCTCTCCACCCCGCCCAGGGGCTCGAAGGCGCGCTCCTGCAGCACGCGCAGAATCTTGGCCTGCAGCGGCAGGGGCAGGTCGCCGATCTCATCGAGCAGGATGGTGCCGCCCTCGGCCAGCTGGAAGCGGCCCGGCTTGTCGCGCCGGGCGTCGGTGAAGGCTCCGGCTTTGTAGCCGAAGAGCTCCGACTCCATGAGATGCTCGGGCAGGGCGCCGCAGTTCAGCGCCACAAAGGGCCCCTCGCGCCGGGGGGAAAGGTTGTGGATGGCCCGGGCGAAGAACTCCTTGCCCGTGCCGGACTCGCCCAACAGCAGCACCGTGGCGTCGCTTTGCGCCACCTGGGGCAAAATGCGCAGGATCTCCTCCAGGTTGGGGTCGCGCGAGCAGAAGCCCTCGCCCACGGAGGCCGCGTCCTGGCGCTTGGCGGGCGCGCCGCAGGAGATGTCGCGGAAGGTCTCCACCCCGCCGATGACCTTGCCGTCCTGGTCCTTGAGGGGGGCGGCGCTGACGCTCACGGGGATGCGCACCCCGTCGGGCCGCTCCACCATCATGATGCGCCCCGCGATCTTCCTGTCTTCCTCGATGCAGGCGCGCAGCACGCAGTTCTCGGCGCAGCCCTCGGTGCGGAACACCTGCCAGCACTTTTGCCCCACGGCCTTCTCAGGGTCCACACCCACCATGGCCCCGGCGGAATTGCTGAAGAAGATGATGTTCCAGTCGCGGTCCACGGTGAACAACCCATCGCCGACGCTATCGATGATGAACGAGCACAGCGAGGTGCAGGGAAAGGGTTTGCCCAACGAATGATGCACTGTGATTTCCCCCTGTTGCGGCACATGGCCCCTGGACTGGCACTGTGCCTCCGCCCGCGGGCGAGGTCAATCTCCACGGACGCAGAATTCGTCCGC
>JAVBYL010000359.1 GCA_030824035.1 Humidesulfovibrio sp. | reverse complement strand
AGTGCCAAAACGAAATATTTCAGAACGCGTGTGCGCACCGTGCCTCCGCGGGCTGTGGGGTCGTTCGGGGTTGCCCGCTTGTGTACCCCCAAACCGCAGCGCCGTAAAGAAGCGGCGGCGGGGCTCCGGGTTGGTCATGCGTTGGTCGGGCGGGCAAGCGATGCGTGGGGAAGCTGTGCCGTGGCCGCCTAGGCGGTCGTCGGGCAGGCGGCGGCTGGGGCATTGCCGCCACTTGCGCCACCAGGGCTGCCTCCAGTTCCGCCGCTGGAACCGCCGGGGCCGATCTCCGGCGGGGGAGCCGGGGAGAGCTTGAAGGCCAGGCTCTGGAGGTCTTCCAGGTATTCCCGGTTGTTGTCCAGGTAGAAGGACAGGGCGCGGGCGAAGTTGCGGCCCACCAGTCCGTCAAGGAACAGCTGGCTGATCTCGCGCTCGCGCAGGAGCACGTACTGGCTCATGATGAGCACGCGCCGCTCCTCCGGGCTCATCTCCCGCAGGTAGCTGGCGAAAACCTCCCGCGCGCGCGGCTGGTACATCCAGAAATACAGCATGTCCAGGGCGTTGACGATGGTGATGTTTTCCAGGCCCTTGTGCTCGTACGACAGCGTGAGCATGAACTGCTTGGGCGTTTCCAGCAGGGCCAGCACGTCCTCCTGGGGGAACAGCAGCTCCAGCTGCTCGAAGGTGTCGAAGACCTGGTGCAGCTTGCCCTTGTAGTCCCACAGGCGCATGCGCAGGAACTGGGCGCGGTCGGCCAGGCCCTCGATGAGTCCGGCCACGCAGTCGCTGGCGAGCTTGGAGATGACCGCCGCCCAGGGCTCCACCAAGACGGCGGCTTCCGTGTGGCCCAGGGCCATGAGGCCAAGCACGATGGTTTCGCTGTACAAGAGCGCGATGGGGATGGACAGCACCGAGCGGAAGAAGTTGCCCAGCACGGCGGCCGTGGGCAGCCCGCGCAGGATGTTGTGCCCGCTGATGTACAGGCCGTTGGCCAGGGCCATGACGGTGTACAGGGCCAGCTGGTTGGTGGAGAGGGTTATGCCCAGGCCCTTGTTCAGCAGCAGCGTTTTGACCAGGTAGTCCAGCAGGGGCACGGAAAAGCCGGTGTACAGCAGGGAGTCCGCCAGGCGTCCCCAGCTTACCAGGTCGTTCCAGCGCACCAGGGAGCTGCGCTCCACCCCGCCGCTGCCCAGCACCATCTGGATGACGTTGCGCACGCCGGTGATGCCGAACCAGATGGCCGCGCCGAAATACGCCAGCACCCACCACTCCTTGGTGAGGGCGAAGGTGAGCATGGCCGGAATGAATCCGCAGGTGATCTTGAGCGCGATCTTCAGGGGCGTGTTCAGGTAGCGCGGGTGGCGCACGGCGCTGTGCTGCGGCTTGGGCGGCTCGGTGAGGTCCAGGCCGGTCTCCGGCCCGTGCTCGTGCTGCACGCCGCCCATGAGGGCGATGTTTCCGGGCGTGCCCGGGGTGTGGTGGAAGCTGTCCGCCAGCCACTCCACGCTGCGCCGCCGCGAGAGCCAGGCGAGCCAGGGGATGCCGCGCAGCAGCGTTTGCAGGCTGCTGGTGTCCGGCTCGCGGTCGTCCTCGGGCAGGTCGGTGATGCGCCGGTGGGCGGAAACGCTGACGTCCAGGCGCTTTTGCAACGCTCCTGGCGCGCGTTCCAGCTCGCGCCGGGCGCGGGCGGGCAGGGTGTCCACCACCACCATGCCCATGCCGTACAGGCGGCTGGACTGGCCCGTGGAGTCCGTGCCGATGGACGAGCCCAGGGGCTTTTTGCGGTAGTACGATTGCAGGGCGGAGATGTCGAAAAGGATCTCATCGAGTTTTTCCCGGCGGGCGCGGGTGGGCACGCTTTGGATGATGGCGCGGATTTGCCGCTTGATGAGGATGACGTTGGCGGTGTTCAGGGCCTCCTGCAGGGCCACGATGCGCGGCAGGTCCACCTCGCGCCCCAGGGCGCGGTCCTTCATGTTCACGGTTTCCAGGTGGGTGATGAGCCCCTTGCAGTCGTACAAAATCTCCAGCACGTCTTCCACGCGCAGGTTGCCCAGGCTGAGGGTGAGCCTGCCCGCGGCGTGGATGCCCTGGAGCCTGGTGGCCAGGTCCTGTGGCGAAAGCAGCAGCAGCTCCGGCACGCCGGGTCCGGAGCGCGGCACGCCGGGGTCTTCCAGGTTGGGGTTCTTGTCCGGCTTCAGGAACCGTTCGATGATGGCGTCGGTGTCCAGGGAGCGGAAGCGCGAGAGCTGCTGGCGGATTTCCTCGCGCTCCGGCGGGCTGGCGCTGGCGTACTCGTGCCGCAGGAAGGCGGCCTGCTTCTGCATCAGCGGCAGGAGCTTGTCGTGGATGAACTTGCCCAGGTGTTCCAGGGAGGCCTGGCCCGTGCCCACAAAGCGGCTGAACTCCGCGGCGTGCAGGGGGGCCACTTCCAGGCCCAGCTCCCGCTCCACGGTTTGCCGGTGCACGGCGTTGAAGGCTCCGAAGGCCTCGGTGACATAGCGCTGGTGGTACAGGGAGACCTGCCGGGCCTCGTCAAAAAAGCGCAGCACGCCGGGTTGGTCCAGGAAGTCCAAAAACTCCTGGGGGCTGGTGAAGCCCTCCGGGGTCCACATCAGCTTGAGGTAGCGGCCCCGGAAGCGCGGGGAAAATTCGATGCCGATGCGCACCTTGACGTTCATGACCCGCGCGGCCTCCAGCAACTCGGCGGCCACCTCCGGCGGAACGTGGTTGTAGTAGATCACCGTGAGCCGCCGGATGCCCTTGATCCAGGCGTCCATGACCAGGTGCGTGCTGGACTTGCGGCCTTTGGTGTTGGCGTCGTGCACGTGGTCGTCGAAGGTGATCTGGCTCAGGTCCTCCGGAATTTCCAGCAGGTGGTAGTGGGCCAGGTGGCGGCGGATGACCCTTGGCTTGCCCGCGCAGGCCTCGCGGAAGTCATGGGCGAGCATGAGCTGGGCCAGTTCATCGCCCTGGGCGCGCACCATCTCCTTCATCAGCTGCACCAGCACACGGGCGGTGTTCAGCCGCAGGCCGCCCTGGGCGGTGGTGAGCACCTCCGAGTGCAGGCCGCGCAGGGCCGAGAGCCGGTCGTCGGCCTTGCCGGTTTCCAGGGAGCCCAGCAGGTGGACAACGGCGTAGGCGATGCGCAGGCCGCGCGTGGCCGCCATCTCCTTGATGCCGTGGGGGTGCATGTAGGGGGCCAGGAGCTTCTTGTGGGCCGGGGCGTCGTCGCGGTTCACCACGTCCGTGACGATGCGCAGGAGCTCGTAGTCCTTCTTGTCGAAGAACAGGCGGTTCCTGTCGTGCTCGGGCCCGCGCCTTTGGCGCTGCACTTTCAGCACCTCTGGTTCGGCGCTGGCCGGTTGGCCGCTCGGTGTGGACATGGTTCTCCCTGGCGTCGCGAATTGCGGAGCAAGCGCGCGGTGTTCGTGACTGTTTTCACAATCGGCACCGTGGCCAAAAATGTCAAGGGCGCGTGGGGCGTTTCCCGGTCCCTCGGCGCTATTTCGAAGTCGGCTCGGCCTGTTTGGCCGCCCCAGCGGCTTTCCAGCCTCCGGCGGGCCTGTTGGCCAGCACCACGCCCGTTACCACCATGCCGCCGCCCAGCACCAGAGAAACGCCCACGGTCTCGCCCATGAGGGTGGTGGAAAGCAGGGTGGCGAACACCGGCACGAGGTTGATGAAGATGCTGGCGCGCGGCGCGCCAAGGGCCAGTATGCCCGCGTAATACCAGGTGAAGGCCAGGCCGGTGGCCCCAACGCCCAGGAACACGAGGTGCGCCCAGATGGCCGGAGTGGCGGCGGCGGCCTCCGGCAGCAGGTTCCCGGCCAGGGCCGGGCCCAGCAGCAGCACATCGCCGATGAGGCAGGACCAGGTGACGGTGGACAGCGGCGTGCTGCCGCGCATGACCTTGGCTCCGGCCAGGGAATAGGCCGCCCAGGCCGCCACGCAGCCCAGGATGAACAGGTCGCCCGCGCCGATGCCGTGGGTGAACAGCGAGAGCGGATCGCCGCCGGAGAGGATGACCGCCACGCCGGAGAGCGACAGGCCGATGCCCAGGGTTTTGAGGGCCGTGACGGGCTGGCGCAGCACCAGGGCGGAATACAGGGCCACGGTGGAGGGCACGCAGGCCACGATGAGCGCGGCGCGGCCCGCCTGGATGTGCGACAGGCCGGAGAAGAAGAAGTAATTGTACAGGAACACGCCGGTGAAGCCCAGAAACGCCACGCCCCAGAACGACTTGCGCGGGAACGTGGGCCAGCGCCGCTCCGCCCGGCAAGACAGCAGGTACAGGAAGATTCCGGCGAACAGAAAGCGCAGGAAGGCGGCGCTGAAGGGGTGCATCACCTGGGCCACGATGCGCCCGGACACCCAGGTTGCGCCCCAGAGCGCCATGCTGCCCACAAGGCGCAGGTATATGCCGATCACAGGGCCACCTCGGCATCCAAAAGCGCGGCGGCGCGCACAGGGGAGCCATCCCCGCCGAGCACCGGCAGGCACAGGAAGGTGAAGCCGCGCGCGGGCAGCTGGCCCAGGCCGCGCAGGTTCTCCACAATGACC
>JAVBYL010000160.1 GCA_030824035.1 Humidesulfovibrio sp. | reverse complement strand
GCCCGCGCCCTTTGCCCCGCCCTTCACGATGTCCACCTGCCCGCCCTGGACGATGAACAGTGCGCCGCGCGCCCCGGCGAAGCGCAGTCGTCCCGAGGCGAGGTCCACGCGGCAGAGCGAGCAGTCCATGCCGTCATCCGACAGGCTGCCCGCGCCGAACTGTCCCAGCGCCTCCTTGATGAGCCGGTTCACGCGGCCGATGAGTTCTCCGGGGCTGTCGCCTCCGGCGGCCTCCTGGGCGCGGGCGGCCTGGTCGAACAGGGCATGCACGATGAGGGTCATGAACGCGCCGGGCACGCCGTGGCCCGTGCAGTCCACCGCCGCCACCCAGAATCCGCCGGGGAATTCCCGGCACCAGCACGCGTCACCGCCCACGCTGCCCAACTGGCGCGCGGCGAGGAAGTGCTCGGCCCCGCCTAGCCCGGTGGCACGGGCCATCACTGCGCCAATGGCCTGGGCGCCAGGCAGGAAGGCGCGCTGGATCTGGCTTGCGTACTCGATGCTCTCGCCGATCTGGCGCTGGGCGTCGGCCAACTCCTCCACGGTCGCCGCCAGCCGCTCTTCGCGGCTTTTCAGGGCGTAGCCCATCCAGTGCAGATTACGCCTAAGGCGCTGGAAGTCGTGCTCCTCGCCGCGCTCTGGGGGCAGATCCTCCAGGGCGAAATCGCCGCGCTTGAGGCGCAGACATTGGCCGTTGAGGGTGCGGATGCTGCGCAGGCACAGCACATGGCTTGCAAAGGCCGAAAGCGGAACAAGAAAGATAACCATGGCGGCGAGAAACAGCACCAGGACCGACTGGGCCTGCTCCGGCCCCTGGCCGTTTAGCACGGCCAGGAAGAACAACGGCGCGGCCACTCCGAAGAACAACAGCAGCCCCGTAACCTTGCGGCGCACGGGCCATTCCGCGAGGGTGTCCAGGGCACAGCCGGGTACTCTGCGGAAATTGACTTTCATTTTCAATGATGGGACAAAAAAAGAGAGCTCCATCAGGCGGCTCCTTGGTACAGTTCTACGCGGTTGCGGCCTGCGTGCTTGGCGGCGTAGAGGGCGGCGTCGGCGTTGCGCAGCATCTGCTCCAGGCAGTTCGTGGACTGCGGGCTGCAATCTACGCCCAGGCTCAGGGAGAGGCAGAAACAGGCTCCGCCGGAACAGCTAAGGCGTTTTTCGCGGATGCCTCGGCGGATGCGTTCCGCCACCGCAAGGGCCATAGTGGCGTCGGCCCCAGGCAAGAGCACGACGAATTCCTCGCCCCCCAACCGGGCCAGCAGGTCGGCTTCGCGCACCCCAGCGCCAAGAACTCCGGCCATGCAGCGCAGGGCCTCGTCGCCAGCCTCGTGTCCATGGGTATCGTTGACCAATTTGAAGTGGTCGGCGTCGGCCATGATCAGGGCGGCGGGCTGTCCCTCGCGGCGGCAGCGGGCAATCTCGCGCTGGCCAAGATCCATGAAGTACCCTCGGTTCCACAAGCCGGTCAGGCTGTCCGTTCGGGCCAGGCGATAGATTTCTTCCATCATGCTGCGCCGTTCGGAAATGTCGGCGACCACGCCGACCATGGAGCAGGGGGGCCCTCCCGCAGTCGCGCCTTGTTCGGAAGGAAGGAGGCTGGCGCTCAGCTGAGCCCAGAACCGCCCTCCGTCGGGGCGCAACAGCTCGGCCTGAAAGCCGTGCACGGCTCCGTCCTGGGCAAGCATGCGCCCGAAGTGGTCGCGCTCCTGCGCGTTGGCGAACAGCATGCCCACGTTGGCTCGCCGGTCCGTGAGTTCTTTTGGCTCGGCACAACCGAGCATCCTGGCTAGGGCCGGGTTGGCTTCGACCAGGCGGGCCTGGATTCCATCCCCTTCAGCGCGGAAGATGCCCTCCACCACGCTCTCGAAAATGCCACGAAACTTTTCTTCGCTGGCGGCAAGCCGCTGGTTCAGCTCGTTCAAGGTGCGCTGCATGCGGTCGCCCAGGCCGGCCATGCGCCGGGTGTGACGCAGCAGCCGATCATACTCGTCCACGAACTCGGCAAGGAAAGGCTGAGCCCGGCCCTGCCCTTTTCCGACAAGGGGCGTGAGGGAAAGCTCCTGGCGCGCCTTGAGCAGCACGCATTCTTCTCTTGTAAAGACATCCTGGGGCATCATGTTTCCTTGAGAGGCGTCGATGGCCCGGGTCTATTGAAAATGAACTTCAATGTCAATAGCGTAATTGCGCCTGAGGCTTTAGGCTGAGGAAGAATGACGACAGTCTATGTAATCTCAGGGTGCTAGTGAGGTGTTGAACAGCTCCCCTGAGCCAGAGCGAAAGTCGCCGCTCCCCCTCGCCGTTGCACAAATCATTTACACGACGCGCCAGGCGCTGGCGTCAGGCGTAAGCGCGTCCGCGCGTGCTTGACGCCAGTGTCGCGCGTCGTACCGTGCCGATGACGGCGAAGGGGAGCGTCCCGCGCTGCCTTTGTGCGCGCACCGGGCTGCGCACCATGAACGCGCACTGTGGCGCGCACTCTTCCCATCCGATCTGACGGGCGAAGCTACCGCCGCTGTCCGGTTTTGTTGTCATGCCCGCCGTGACAACAAAACCGGACAGAATTTCATTCAAGCGCTTCTTCTCTTCACCGCCCCCTGCCTCTAAAATTCTTCTGTGCCCCCCTTCGCCGGACTTGCTGCCGGTTCGTACGGCGTGGGATGCTCTACGGTGCCTCTGTTTGTATTTGGGCTTCGGAGCCTTGTGCTACGAGGACGCCGCCCGCTCGACGGAGTGGCTGAAATCGCCCGCTAACAGTTTGCCGGGGTGACCATGAAGTCGCCTCAAGGCCCAGAATCGCTCGCATACCGCGAGCAGAACCACGGACGGTCCAGTCCGAACCACCTGTAGAAGGAGCTGCAGAGAAAATGGATCGGCGGAGTTGCTACCGCCGGCGCCAGGACAAGCCCTGACGCACATGCCGACAAGCTCGGCGCGCGAGCCTGCCTCGCAGAAAGAGCACACTACTCAACGAACCAGGCGGCAGGAACGGATCGGAACGAAAGGATGGCAGAGCAAGAAGATGGGTACAAACAGGTGGCCGAAGTCGCTGCACTCCCAAGCAGAGGCGCTGCTGGGTGGCATCCGGGCAATTGGCCGGAAGAAAAGCACGGTGGACAAGCGTTTTATCCGAGGCATTGGCACGTGGCACGTCTACAGTCGCGACATTCATCGTTTCGTGGAGTTCTTGCATCGCGCGGGGCTGCGCGACCTTCGCGACGTGCGGCGCGTCTCCGGTATCGCCCGCGTCTACATCACTGGTAGAGGACAAGCGCTGCGTGGCGCCGGGGGTTCATTTCAGACCCTTGAACGCGAAATCTCCGCACTCACGAAGCTCTCTCACGCGTTCGACGTATACACGGAGCGCCATGGCGGCGAGTTCGCCGAGGGTATCCGCTCGGTCCTGGCAGAGGAGAAGGCTCACTGGCGCGCCGAGCTTTCCGCGCGTTCAAACGTCTACGCCTCGCGCGCGTATCCCGACCCGGAAGGGCTCTACGCTGCCATTTCGGACCCTGTATTGCGACTTCAAGCCAAGCTCATGGGCGAAACAGGCTGCCGGGCGGAAGGCGTCGGCGCTCCAGCGCGCGGCAGCAACCCTCTCACAGCCACGAATCTGCTTGGTTTGGGCACGGACCCGGTTTCCGGCGCTGCCGCCGGGCGCATTGTGGTCACGGAGAAAGGCGGCAAGCAGACTGAGCATTTCCTGGCGCCGGAGACGTACCTCGAACTCGAAGCGCACATCGCGGAGCACGGCCAGCTCGTTACTCCATACCGCACCTTTCTGCGCGCCGTCGAAGCAGCGGCTCGGGCGACTGGACAGTTCGCGCCGGGCAGGGGAACGCACGGGCTCAAGCACAGTTTCGCGCAGGCGCGCATGCACGAAGCCGTCGAGGCGGGCTTTTCACACGAACAGGCGAAACAAGCCGTCGCCAACGAGGTCGCGCACAACCGCATGGACAGCGTGGATACGTACTTGAGGTAGGCCGTGTCGAAACTCGCGATACATCCCTCCGGCTTGAACACAGCGAAAGAGCGTGCCCGTGCGTTGCGCTGGCTCGCCGGTCTCGCCGAGTCTGACCGAGAACGCATCCTTTTCGACGCCTTCACCGCATGCGCCACGGCCACGCCGCCGACTCCATACGTCGCCCTGCTCATCGCCATCCGCCGCTTCGGCTTCGACACGATCCGGCGACGCGGTTTTCGTGCCGCCGCCCCGGAGCAATTCGAGGATTTCCAGCGCGTGCGCGAGTCCCGCGCCCGAAACATTCGCGAGGAGCGTCCATCGCCCCTGCGCGACAAGGTGCTGCACCGGTGGGCGCTAGTGCGCGAACTTCACGGGCAGGGGCTCGGTTTCAGGTTGATCGCGCGCTACTTTTCGAAGCAGCTGCGCGTCCAGGTCTCGCCGTCGTATCTGCGGAAAATGTGGCGTGAGCTGGAGCCCGGCTGCGAAAACTGCCAGCCGCAACCGTAGCCGCCCGGTCCGCTCCGATGCTGATGCTCACCATTCTCTTTCTTCTGCTCGCGCTTTTCGCTTTGCCGTTGCTCCTCGCCGGGGCCTGCCCGCCTCGACGCACCCT
>JAVBYL010000261.1 GCA_030824035.1 Humidesulfovibrio sp. | reverse complement strand
CCACAAGCAGGGTGCGCGCGCCAAGCTGCGCTGTTCCCGCCGCCACGGAAAGACCGCCCGCGCCGCCGCCGATGATGGCGATGTCGTAATCGAAGCTGGACATGAGCGCCTCCCGAAGTATTTGAGGTTCAGCGGGCCCTGCGGACGCGCAGCCAGGAAACAAGTTTGCGGGCCAGGAGCGGAAACAGACCCATCAGCGCGAAGGCCGTGAGGATCTCCGGCGAGAGCACATCAGACAGGGACTCCACCAGGGCCAGCCGTGTGCCCGCGTAAAGGAATACGGCCGTGCCTGGGAGCATGCCCAACTGCGAGACCCAGGCGAAGGTGCGCGTAGGCATGGGGGTGAGTCCCATGATGAGGTTGATTGCAAAAAACGGCAGGACAGGGATGAGGCGCATGGTGAACAGATAAAAGGCGCCCTCGCGCTGGATGCCCTGGTTCACCGGCTCCAGCCGGGGGCCGAGGCGTTGCTGCACCCAGTGGCGCAAAAGATACCGGGCGGACAGGCAGGAGAGCGTCGCCCCCAGGGTGCTGGCGAAAGAGGCCAGCACAAGCCCCTCAACGAATCCGAACAGGGCCCCGCCGGCCATGGTCATCACCGCTGCGCCGGGCAGCCCAAGGCCGGTGACGGCCACGTAAGCGGCGAAGAATCCGGCCGCCGAGGCCACCGGGCGCTGGTGTGCCCACTGTCGCCACACGTCCAGGGAGGCCTTCAGGGCCTCCAGGGTCAGTTGCCGGTGCAGCCCCAGGGCGAAAAAGGCCGCTATGCCCAGGCCAAGGAGCGCGGCCAGGGCCAGGCGTGCGCCGAGGCCTTTGCCGGGAGTGGGTTCTGGTTCCATAGCTCCCTCATATCCCATCGGCTGCGCCGCCGCAACGCGCCGAGCTTTCGTTTTCGGCCGCGCCCTGGTACACGGAGCGCATGACCAGACCCTGGCTCTCCGTCATCATCCCCGCGTACCGCGAAGAGGCGCGCATCGCCGCGTTGCTGGCCCACGTGGCCGCCCTGCCTGCCCCCGGCGGCGTGGAGGTCATCGTGGCCGATGGCGACCCGGAGCGTTCCACACTGGCGGCAATCCCCAGTGGACTTCCTTTTCCCCTGATTCCCCTGGCGACGCCCAAGGGCCGGGCCCGGCAAATGAACGCCGGGGCCGCCGAGGCGCGTGGCGATATCCTGCTGTTCCTGCACGCGGACACGCGCCTGCCGCAGGAGGCTTTCGTGCTCATCCAGGCAGCCTTGTCCGACCAGGGCATTTGTGGCGGTGCCTTCTCCCTGGCCATTGAGCCCGAGGAAAAAACCGCGGGCCCAGGCCTCAGGTTCATCGCCTGGGCCGCAAACCTGCGCGCCCGTTTTACCCGCGCGCCCTACGGCGACCAAGCCATCTTCATCCGGCGGGAGGTTTTTGAAGCCATCGGCGGCTACGCGGACGTTCCCCTCATGGAGGATCTGGAACTCATGACGCGCCTGCGACGCCGTGGCCTGCGCATCGTCCTTCTGGGGGCCTGTGTGACCACCTCTGGCCGCCGCTGGGAGAAGGAAGGCCTGCTGCGCTGCACTGGCTGCAACCTGCTGCTGCGCGCCCTGTACCACCTCGGCGTCCCTCCGGGCAGGCTTGCGGAGTACTACAAATGAAGCGCATCATCGTCTTTCTCAAGTATCCCGAGCCAGGGCTGGTCAAAACCCGGCTGGCGGCGGAGGTTGGGGTCGAGGCGGCAGCCCGGCTTGCCCGGCACTTCGCCGAGCAGACCTTGGCTTCGGTGGTGTCGCTGGGCCTTCCCATGGAGGTCTGCTTCGCCCCTGTGGAACGGGAGGCGGCTGTGCGGGCCTGGCTGGGCCAGGGGTTGGTCTACCAGCCCCAGCAGGGGGCGGACCTGGGCGAGCGCATGAAGAACGCCTTCCTGGCCGCCTTTGGACGAGGTGCCGAGGATGTGGTTCTGGTGGGCACGGATGCCCCTGACCGTCCCGTGGAGTTCCTGAGCGAAGCGCTGGCGGGGCTGGAGGAGTACGGGGTGGTCCTTGGCCCGGCCCTGGACGGCGGGTATCACCTCATCGCCATGAGCGCCCGCAACTTTGCACCCGAGGCTTTTTGCGGCATAGAATGGAGCACCCCGCAAGTGCTGGCGCAGACCCTGGACGCTTTGCGCCAGGCCGGGCGATCGGTCCAGGTGCTTCCACCCTGGCGCGACATCGACGACCGCGCTGGGCTGGATGACTACCTTGAGGGCCATCCACAGGCTGCGGCCCTGCTGGCCCGGAGCGTACAGGGAAATGGAGGGAATCATGACGAATGAGGGAACGTTGCGGTTGGGGGTCTTCCTTGGCGTGGCGCTGGCCCTGGCGCTTTGGGAGCGCGTTGCCCCGCGATTGGAACGCCCTGCCCTGCGCGGCCTGCGCTGGCCTGGCAACATCGGCCTGGTTGCCCTCTCCACGGCGCTCATCCGCCTCCTGTTCCCGGTGCTGCCCGTGGGCCTGGCGGCCTGGCTGGCGGAACGGGGCTTGGGCCTGCTGAATCATTTCCCTGTGCCCGAATGGCTTGCCGGTGTGCTGGCCATCCTGCTGTTCGACCTGGCCATTTATGGGCAGCACGTCGCCTCGCACCGGGTGCGCTGGTTTTGGCGGCTGCACCGTGTGCACCACGCCGACACGGTGCTGGACGTGACCACGGCGGTGCGCTTCCATCCGCTGGAGATGCTGCTTTCCCTGGTGTGGAAACTGGCGCAGGTGCTCGCCCTGGGCCCCCCGGCCTGGGCCGTGCTCACCTTCGAGCTGCTTTTGAACGCCTTGCCCATGTTCAACCACGCCAACGCGCTTGTTCCGGCGGATGCCTTGCTGCGTTTGTTCGTGGTCACCCCGGACATGCACCGGGTGCACCACAGCACGGATCTGCGCGAGGCGAATACGAACTTCGGCTTCTGCTTCCCCTGGTGGGACAGGCTCCTCGGCACCTATCAAGACCAACCCAAGGCCGGGCACGAGGGCATGGCCATCGGGCTTGCCCTTTTCCGCGATCAAAGCTGGGCTAGGCTGTGGGGGCTGCTGCGGATGCCTTTTGCTTGAATCGTAACAGAGGCGGTGGCAGGATGGATGTGATCTATTGGCTCACGCAGCATTTGTCGGACGGAAACGAAAAAGGGAGACCAGCTGTGCTGATCTCCCTTGCGTATTCTTGGTGCCGAAGGGGGGACTCGAACCCCCACAGGATTTCTCCCACTACCACCTCAAAGTAGCGTGTCTACCAGTTCCACCACCTCGGCATGAGGTCTATTGCTTCGCTTCAGTCTGCTGGGCAGGCTGGGTGGCCGTCTTTTCTTCGAAGGTAACGGTTCCCGGCGAAGGCTCTTGCACAGGTGCAGCTGCATTGATGCCAGCAGCGCCTTGCGTCATCAAAGTACTATCACCCAAAACGCTAGCCTTTGTCAAGACATTATACGTCAGGGAAGTAACAAGGAAAATCGCGGCAAGTCCGGCGGTGATGCGGACAAGAAGGCCGCCGGCGCCGGTGCTGCCGAAAACGGAGCTGCTGCCGCCGCCGAAGATGACACCCATGCCCTCCTGGCCAGACTGGAGCAGCACCAGGACGATCAAAAAGACACAGGCAAGGATATGAATGGTCAGGACCAGGGTTTCCAACGTGATTCTCCTCGATTTTCAGCCGATGGCTTACGCCAGGACTATGCGGCTGAAGTCGTCAGCCTTCAAGCTCGCGCCTCCTACCAGGACTCCGTCGACGTTGTCAAGTCCAACGATCTCGGTGGCGTTGTCCGGCTTGACGCTGCCGCCATACAAAATGCGCATGGAATTGCCCGCTTGGCCGAACAGGGCCACCAGCTGCGCGCGCACCAGGGCATGGGCCTCCAGGATCTCCGCAGGGCCAGCCACCTCGCCCGTGCCGATGGCCCAAACGGGCTCGTAGGCGACGGACAAGGCCTCGGGCGCGACATCTCTGGGCACGTCCTTCGTTCCTGCCGTGATCTGCCTGGTCAGCACCTCGGCGAGCTTCCCGGCCTTGCGTTCCTCGATCTTCTCCCCCACGCAGAGGATGACGCGCAAGCCTGCTTGCAGGCCGAAGGCGGTCTTCTGCCCCACCAGGGCGTCGTCCTCGCCCAGCACGTGCCGCCGCTCGGAGTGGCCGGTGAGGGCGTAGGTGGCGCCCACATCCAGCAGCATGCCTGGGGAGATCTCACCGGTGAAGGCGCCCTGCTTCTGCGCATAGAAGTTTTGCGCGCCAAGGGCGAACCGCGCGTCGGTCCCCAGGGCCTCCTTCACCTCGCCAAGGGCGGTGAAGGGCGGCAGGATGAGCACCTCGCGCCCCGTGGGCAGCGCGGCGGCGGTCAGCGTGACGAGTTCGGCGGCGGTCTGCGCGGCCTCGTTTCTCGTCTTGTGCATCTTCCAGTTGGCGGCAAACAGTTTCCTCATGATGCGAACTCCTTCAGGGCGGTAAAGGCCGGGAGCTCTTTGCCCTCGAGGAATTCGAGGAAGGAGCCGCCGCCGGTGGAGATGAAGCTCATCTTGTCGGCCACGCCAGCCTCGTGCATCAGCGCGTCGGTGTCGCCGCCGCCCACGATGGTGAGGGCGTTGCCAAGCCCGGCCACGGCCTTGCACAACTC
>JAVBYL010000006.1 GCA_030824035.1 Humidesulfovibrio sp. | reverse complement strand
GGTGGCCAGGGTCAGCAGGATGCGCGGCTAGTCGGCAGCGATGGCCTCCATGACGCGGTTGATGGCGATGTCCTGGTAGTAGCGCCCGCCGAATGTTCCGCCCTTGTCCTCGAAGGGCACGGCGGCGAAGCGGTCGCGCCAGGCGTTCTGCGTGGCGAAGGTCAGGCCCCACAGCTCTCCAGGGCTCGGGAATGCGGGCGCGTCGCCCTCGGCCCCGGTTTCCATGTCGATGCTATAGATGGCCTGGCCGTTGGTGGAGTAGGTGAAGCGGATGGCAAGCTTGTGCGCGTAGCGCTTGGCCTGGGCCACGCCCTCGGTGTGCGGCAGATCCCACTTCTTGGCTTCAACCACGGCCAGCTTGAGGTTGCGGAACACCAGCACGTAGTCGGCGATTTCGGGCTTGGTGCGCGCGCCCGCGCCCTGCAAACGGCCTTGGGTGATTTGGAACTCGCGCAGTATGCGGCTGCCCTCAACCACGCCCCAGCCTGCCGCCTTCAGGGCGGGATCAACGTGCTCGGCGCGGGTTTCGGCTTCGTTCACGCAACCTCCAGGGGGATTGGCTGAGCCTTGATCCCCTTCAGCGGGCTCTCGCCGCTAGCGCTAAAACGCTTATCGCTCTGTTCTTACACTAAAAAAGTCTGGTGCCTCGGTGCGGAGCGGTTTGCGTTAAAACACTTTTAGCCACTTGCTCGTGCGTTTGGTCAGGTGCCCCGTTGTGTCTCACTTATTGGAGGCTAAACCATTTGCGTCTCACTTTTCGCGTTTTTTGAGACACAAATTGATTTGCGGCTCACAGGTGAGACTCAAAACACCTCTTTTCCCTCGGCAATGTTTAGCAATTCTCTAAAGACATAGATTCCTGCCCGTCGACCTCTACCCTCCTGGACTGTTTGGAGAAGCTTCTCGTCCCGGAGAAGGGTGAGGATGCGATTCGCCGTGGGCTTTGGAATGCCAGAGTGTGTAACGAACGTGGGGGTAGCAAAGATTGGGGTATTGAAGAGAAAGTCAATGGCCCTGATCGCGTGCTGGGAGTGAGTAATATCGACAACCTGCTCTTTTACGCGTCCATAAAGCGCCAGAATGGCTCTTGCCTTGCGCTCATTCTCTGCAGCCTGCTCTTTAACGCCCTGCAGAAAAAAAGCGCACCAGCCTGTCCAGTCGCCATCGCGGGAAACGGCGCGCAACCGCTCCTGGTACTCTTCCCTCTTCGCCTCCAGATAGCCGCTCATGTAAAAAACCGGCCTGGCAAGCAGCTTGCGCTGGAACATGAAGAGCGGAATCAGCATCCGGCCCAGACGGCCATTGCCGTCCTTGAAGGGGTGGAGCGCCTCGAACTCCACGTGGAGAATTGCAAGCTGCACCAGGATATCGAACTCCGAGGTGCTGTTGAGGTAGCTTTCCCAGTCGTCCATGCCTGACCGAAGATGCTCCAAGGGCACCGGCACGAAGCTGGCCTCGCTGATGCTGCATCCTTTTGGGCCGATCCAGTTCTGTTCCGTTCGGTAGCTCCCTGGTGTCTTGTCCCGCCCACGAACTCCCTGCATGAGTAGACCATGCGCCGTCCTGAGCATTTGCTGGGACAGAGGCCGCTGTTTCATCTCCTCAGTGCAGGCGCGCATTGCTTTGCGGTAATTAAGAACCTCTTCAACGTCATCGCGCTTGGGCTGGGTGATGGTCTCAGATTCGCCACCGGCTTCGATTTCCAGAACCTCGCCGATGGTGACGTGCGTGCCCTCAATCTTGGAGGAAAGCACGGCTTCCTGGGTCGTCAGGGGCGAAAGAAGGATGTCGGCGTTGGGGATGGCCGAGAGCAGGCCATCGTAGCGGCCTAGACCACCGATGGCCGGGCCGATGAGCGGCACAAGCTTTGGCCAATCAAGCTCCTTTGGTGGGAACTTCCCAAGGTGGTAGAGAACTGGTTGTGTTGCCATATGCCCGCCCCTATAACTCACCGTTGAAGGCTTTGTGAAGCAGGGATTTCTTGAGTTCGTCCAGGGCCGCGAGCTTTTGCCGGTAGAGGGCTTCAAGGCGTTGGGTTTCTTCGCTGAGTGCGGTTAGGTCAGCTACGACATTACGCTGTACCTCGAATGATGGGATTGGAATCGGGACAGACTTTAAGTCCTTATGATATATCGCTGAAACATTTGTTGTCCCGCTTTTTAACGAATTTAGTTTTTCGGCAACGCGACTTGATGAGAATGCGAATAAAACAAACTGTGCAACTACACCGTGATTGAAACGAATTCGCATGATATTATTGTTAAAAAGCACAAAATCGTCAGAATCGTTTTCGAACAAGCACGACTTCCCAACAAGTTCATAGCTATTCCTGGTGTTAAACAGGAAATCACCATCTTTGAGATGAAACTTACGTAATTCCTCATTGCTAACGTCGACACGGACATAACGTGTAATATCAAAGCGATTGTCTCGCGTTATATTGTTCATCTTAACGTAACGGTAAGCCTTCTCTGGCCCTTGATCTCTGCTGCTTTTTGTTAACCCGATGATATTGCTTTCGATAATATCATCTAACCGCTTTTCCACCCACCCCTCGGCCCGCTGCGTGAACACCGACTGCAAGTGGCTTTCAAACAACTCCCGCGCGTTCTTCAGGTTCTTCTCGGCGTTGGCCTTGGCCGTGGCGATGCCGTCAAAGGCTTCGTCGAGGAGGGCGACGATGCGCTGTTGTTCAGGGAGTGGGGGGACGTAGATGATCCGATCTTCCATTGACCCCTTTGATACATGGATCATGGTCGTTCCAGCCCCCTGATCTGCCTTGATTTGATCAGTGTCCCACATGAAAAAGTAGTAGAGGAAATTTTTGTCGATCCGGTCAGTGTCGGGTCGGACTTTCCATATATGATAGTGAAAGATAACCTTTCCACCCGTCCAGATGCGTGGACCAAATGATGCAGACCATGCATAGAGTAAGTCGCCGTCGTCACAGTATTTGTCTGCGTGCAACTCCATGTCAGAGTAGTACCAATGGTTGTTGGTAAAGAAGTTGCCAACCCGAAGAACTGGATATTTCCCTTCGCTCAATAATTCAGGCTTACTATACGCCCTGCCATTAATCAGTTCGCATACATCGCGGAGTTTCTTCTGCGACCACCCCTCCCTCACAACAGCCCCCGAATCGTCGCCAGCACGTCCGCGCTCTCGGCGTCCAGCGCGGCGATCTCGTCCAGGATGTCCTCCGGGCTGCGCAGGGCCACTTCCTCGCCGTTGTTCGGGTTCTTCACGGACAGGTCGAAGGTACTCTGGTCGATGCTGGCCGCGTCGATGGACCAGGACTGCGGGGAGTCGGCAAAGGTCTGCTGCTGGGTCAGAAAGTCCGCCAGGTCGTCGTCGTTCAGCGGGTTGGTCTTGCCCATGTTGCGGCCTGGGTTCAGCTGGTAGAACCAGACCTTGCGCGTGGGCGCGCCCTTTTCGAAGAACAGCACCACGGTCTTTACGCCCGCGCCCTGGAACGTGCCGCCCGGCAGGTCCAGCACCGTGTGCAGGTTGCAGCTTTCCAGCAGCAGCTTGCGCAGGCTCACGGAGGCGTTGTCCGTATTGGACAGGAAGGTGTTCTTGATGACGATGCCCGCCCTGCCCCCGGCCCGCAAAATCTTGATGAAGTGCTGCAGGAACAGGAAGGCCGTCTCGCCGGTCTTGATGGGGAAGTTCTGCTGAACCTCCTTGCGCTCCTTGCCGCCAAAGGGCGGATTGGCCAGCACCACGTCATAGCGGTCGCGCTCCTGGATGTCGGCGATGTTCTCCGAGAGCGTGTTGGTGTGGATGATGTTCGGCGCCTCGATGCCGTGCAGGATCATGTTCATGATGGCGATGACGTAGGCGAGGCTCTTCTTTTCCTTGCCGTGGAAGGTGCGCTTTTGCAGCGTGTCGAGGTCGCTGGTGGTCAGGCCGGGTCTGCTGGTCAGGTAGCTGAAGGCCTCGCAGAGGAAGCCCGCGGAGCCCACCGCGCCGTCGTAAATGCGCTCGCCGATTCTGGGCTGCACCACCTGGATGATGGCGCGGATGAGCGGGCGCGGAGTGTAGTATTCGCCGCCGTTGCGCCCGGCGTTGCCCATGTTCTTGATCTTGGCCTCGTACAGGTGCGAGAGCTCGTGCTTTTCGTTCTGCGACTGGAAACGCAGCTCGTCGATGTGGTCGATGATTTCGCGCAGGTTGTAGCCGCTGTGGATCTTGTTTTTGATCTCGCCGAAGATCTCGCCGATTTTGTACTCGATGGTGTTCGGCCCGCTGGCGCGCTGCTTGAAACCGCGCAGGTAGGGGAAGAGCGTGTGGTCCACGAACTCGCGCAGGTCGTCGCCGCTGAGCGCCGTGTTGTGGTCGATCTTGCCGTCCGCGTTCTTGGGCGCGGCCCAGCGCTCCCAGCGGTAGGGCTCGGCCAGGATGAACTCGTAAGCCTTGCCGGAAAGCTCGGCCTCCATGGCCTTCTCGCCCTCCAGGGCGTCCAGGTACTTGAGGAAGAGCAGCCAGGAGGTCTGCTCGGTGTAGTCCAGCTCGCTGGCGCAACCGGCTTCTTTCCAGAGTACGTCGTCGATGTTCTTGAAGGCCTGTTCGAACATGGGTGCGGTGGTCCTTATAGGGGCATTTGCCGT
>JAVBYL010000269.1 GCA_030824035.1 Humidesulfovibrio sp. | reverse complement strand
GCGGCATCCCACAAGCCATGCACCACGCCAAGCCGCCAGGCCTCGGCCTTCCAGAAGATATTGCGCGGCTCCAGGCTCCCGGCCTCCAGCACCAGGTGCGCACGGGCCTCGGCATTGCCCGGCCCCTTGAGGGCATGGAAGGGATGCGCGGCGTTGGGCGGCTGCCAGAACTGGGCGTAGGCGGAAAGCACTCCCTGCAGGTCCTTCGGCAGCGCGAACTCGCGGGGGAGCTTCGCCTGGCCGAGCATCAGGGCCATGTCGCCGTCCAGCGGAGCCTCGGCAAAGGCGGAGATGAGCATATCGCGAGCGTGGAGCCCCAGGGGCAGGCGCTGGGCAGCGGGCTGGCCAGGCACCAGGCTCAGGGCCAGGGCCGCCGTCTTGGCCAGGTGGTCGCGCCCGATGGAGCCGATGGCGAGGAGGCGTTCGACCTCGGTGGGAAAAGAGAAAAACGAAAGCGGCGGCTGAACTGGGGTCATTGGTCCTCCTGGGATTCCGCATACGGAACCGAGGATAACAACTAGCCCATCTTCAACCGCCGCGTCAACGCAGTGCGGGGATTGCCCTATTTCATGGGCCGGATGCGCACCTCCACGCCGGGAACGGCCCTCAGCGCCTCCTCGACTCTGGCCATGTTCGTATCCGTAATGTGGTAGGGGTACAGAATCTTGGGCTGCAGCATGGCCACCGCGTTCAGCAGCTGCTGATCATGGAACGAAGTGAACGCAACGACGACCTCCGGCAATAAAAAAGGGCGGGATGATCCCGCCCTCATGGTTACTGTCTCGTCAAGTGCCGGTACTTGATGCGGTGCGGCTGTTCCGCCGCAGCGCCCAGGCGGGCCTTGCGGTCGGCCTCGTACTCGCTCCAGTTGCCGTCGAACAGCGACACTTGGCTGTCGCCCTCGAAGGCCAGAATGTGCGTGGCGATGCGGTCGAGGAACCAGCGGTCGTGGCTGATGACCAGCACGCAGCCCGCGAAGTTCACCAACGCGTCTTCCAGGGCGCGCATGGTGTTCACGTCCAGGTCGTTGGTGGGTTCGTCGAGCAGGAGCACGTTGGCGCCCTCCTTGAGCATGGCAGCCAGGTGCACGCGGTTGCGCTCGCCGCCGGAGAGCACGCCCACCTTCTTCTGCTGGTCCGCGCCGGTGATGTTGAACTTGCCGATGTAGGCCCGTGCGTTCACCTCGCGGTTGCCCAGCTTGATGAAGTCGTTGCCGCCGGAGATGGCCTCGTACACGGTCTTGTCCGCCTCAAGGAAGCGGTCCTGGTCCACGTACGCAAGCTTCACGGTATCGCCCAGGCGCAGCGCACCCTCGTCCGGGTTGTCCCGGCCGGTGATCATGCGGAAGAGCGTGGTTTTGCCCGCGCCGTTGGGGCCGATGATGCCCACGATGGCGCCGGGAGGCAGCAGGAAGTCGACGCCGTCGAGCAGCAGGTTGTCCCCAAAGGACTTTTTGATGCCCGTGGCCTCGATGACGACATTGCCCAGGCGCGGCCCCGCGGGGATGAAGATCTCCAACTCCGGGGCCAGTTTCTCGTTCTCCTGCGACAGCAGGTTTTCATATGCGCTGATGCGCGCCTTGCCCTTGGCGTGGCGGCCGCGCGGAGACATGCGTATCCACTCCAGCTCGCGGGCCAGGGTCTTCTGGCGCTCGGTCTCGCTCTTTTCCTCCTGGCCAAGGCGGGTCTGCTTCTGCTCCAGCCACGAGGAGTAGTTGCCCTGCCAGGGGATGCCCTTGCCACGGTCCAGTTCCAGAATCCAGCCCGCAACGTTGTCCAGGAAGTAGCGGTCGTGGGTCACGGCGATGACCGTGCCCGCGTACTGCTGGAGGTGATGCTCCAGCCAGGCCACGGTCTCCGCGTCCAGGTGGTTGGTGGGTTCGTCCAGCAGCAGGATGTCCGGCTTTTGCAGCAGCAGGCGGCACAGGGCCACGCGCCGCTTCTCACCACCGGAGATGACCTTCACCAGCGTATCGCCGGGGGGGCACCTGAGGGCATCCATGGCCATTTCCAGGCGGCTGTCCACGTCCCAGGCGTCCAGGGCGTCCAGCTTCTCCTGCACGGCGGCCTGCCGGTCGATGAGCTTCTGCATGGCGTCGTCGTCCATGGGCTCGGCGAACTTCTCGTTGATGCGCTCAAACTCGGCCAGCAGGTCCATGGTCTCCTGCGCGGCCTCGGCCACGATCTCCTTGACGGTCTTGGTCTCGTCCAGGGCCGGCTCCTGCTCCAGGTAGCCGATGGTGTAGCCGGGAGACAGGGCGATCTTGCCCTGGAAGTCCTTGTCCAGCCCGGCCAGAATGCGCAGCAGCGAACTCTTGCCCGAGCCGTTGAGGCCCAGCACGCCGATCTTGGCGCCATAGAAATACGACAGCGAAATGTCCTTCAGGACCTGACGCTTGTCGTAATATTTGCTCACTCCCATCATGGAGTAGATGATCTTGTACGGTTCAGCCATCGAATCCTCTAAAGTATTGCAGTGGTCCCGGGCGCGGGTCGCGTCCGGCTCTTTCTTGCCCTGCTATTTCTTGCCCTTCAGAGCCATGGCGAGCTTTTCGCCCAACAGGCCCATGGACTTCTCCTCGGTCTTGGCGGGCTTGGCGGGCTTGGCGTAGGCCTTCCAGTCGCCGTTCTCGCGAGCGCCGCCGCCAGCCTGCTGGGAACCCTCGCGCACTTCCAGCGGGGAAAGGGCGATGCGACGTTCGCCAACGCGCACGTCCTCCACCACCAGGGTCACGCTGTCACCCTTCTTGAGGGCGTCGAAGGGCTTGGGATCGACGGCCACGGCCATGCGCGACTTGGGCAGCAGCGCGGTGATGCCGGGCTCAAGGGACACGAAGATGCCGAAGGTCTCGCGCTTTTCCACCGTGCCGGTCACCTGGGTGCCAGCGGCGTACTTGGCCGCAACCTCAAGCCAGGGGTCGCCCTCGGCGTCCTTCATGCTCAGGGAGATGCGGCGCTTGGAGGGGTCCACTTCCTTCAGCGTCACAGAGACCAGATCGCCAACCTGCACGATCTCGCTCGGCTTGTTGACGCGCTTGGTGTAGCTCATCTCGCTCACGTGGACGAGGCCGTCCACGCCGGGCAGCACTTCGACAAAGGCGCCGAAGTCGGCCAGGCGCACCACCTTGCCGGTGAGCTTGTCGCCTTCCTTGAGCTTGCCCACCACGTCGCCCCAGGGGTCGGACATGGTCTGCTTGCGGGACAAGGAAATCTTCATCTGGCCGGGCTTTTTGCCGGGCTCGATGCCAAGGACCTTCACGCGGATCTTCTCGCCCACGGCCACGGCTTCTTCCGGCTTGGAAACGCGGGTGTAGCCCAGCTCGCTCACGTGGACCATGCCCTCCAGCCCCGGGGCGATCTCCACGAAGGCGCCGAAGTCGGTGAGGCGGACAACGGTGCCGTCCAGCTCGTCGCCGGGCTTCACGCTGGCCAGGAATTCCTCGGTGGCGGCCTGGCGCTCGCGCTCAATCAGCACACGGCGGGAAACCACGACGTTGCGGCCGCGCTCCTCAACCTTGATGATGAGGAAGGGGTAGGTGTTGCCCACGTACACTTCCGGATTATCCACAAAGCGGGCGTCGATCTGGCTCACGGGGCAGAAGGCCCGGCGCTGCATGATCTCCACGGAGAAGCCGCCCTTGCAGGTCTCCTTCACACGGCCTTCCACGGGAAGCCCGGCGTCCATGGCGTTCTGGAGCATTTCCATGCCGCCGGCGCCAGCCAGGGCGCGGGAAAGGGTTATCTCGCTGCGGGTCTTGGAGACCACGTACAGGTCGATGCTGTCGCCTTCCTTGTAAGGAAGGTTGCCCTCGGCATCGAGGAGTTCCTTCTTATCAGCCACGCCGTCGATCTTGGTGCCGGTGTCGAAATACACGCTGTCCGCCCCGATCGTGATGATCTTGGCGGCGATTTTGTCGCCAACCTTCAGGGGTTCGCCCTGTCCGGCATAGCTGGCCTCAAAGAGCTCGGCGAAGCTCTGTTCCTTCTCCTCGTTCATACCTGCCTGATCCGTCATCCCATTGCTCCCTGTGCGCACGCACGCAAAAGATATTGGCGGTATCGCAACCGCCTGGGGCGTGTATTATCGATGGGGGCGGTCTTGTCAAATACAGTGAGCGCTTTTCCTGCCCAGACCTAAAGAATTTTATGCTTTGGACGATAGGACACGAAGAAGGCGTTGTCTTTGCCAACGGCAAAGGAGGTGTTCACGGCATGACCATCGATCCCCTCGGCAGTTCCCTCGGCGGCGATTTTACCGCCATGGACCGGCAGACCTTTGGAGCACAGGTGGTGACGAAAACCCTGGACTACATGAACGGGCAAGGCTCCTCGGAGAACAGCCTGGCTCCTGTGGACAAGGCCAGCATCGGCGCAGCCGTCGTCTCCAAAACCCTTGATTACATGAACAGTGGAACTCAGAGCGGGCACGCAGGCGACCTGGGCAACACGTACGAGTTCCAGAAAGAAGTTCTGGGAGCCAAAGCCAACGGACTGAGCGCACAAGTAGCGGGCCTGGGCGCCCTGACCAACATCAAAATCTGACCGCCGCACGCCTTGACGACGCCAAGCAGCTGAAGGCCCCGCCCGGACACAGGCGGGGTCTTCCTTTTGGCACC
>JAVBYL010000365.1 GCA_030824035.1 Humidesulfovibrio sp. | reverse complement strand
GAGAGCTGCTCGCTTGCGCTGCTGACGACCTCCACCACGCGCTCCAGCTGCCCGGCCGCCTGCATCATGCCCTCGGCCTTGGCCCGCTCCGCCAGCGCCTTGGCCTCGTTCGCCTCCGCCGTGGCCACCTGCGCCAGACGCGCCTGCTCCGCCGCTTCGGCGGACTTGTGGTCCGATTCTTCAATTTTGTTACGCAGGGTCGTCACCATGCTCTCGATGCTGAGCTTGAGCTCCGCCATTTCTGCGGTGAACGTCCCTTCGGCCTGGGCGTTCAGGTCGCCCTTGGCCACGGAACCGGCAAAGGCCATGACCCGCGCCAGGGGCCGGGTGATGGAAAGCAGCGTGCCCACGCCAAGCACAATCCCCGCCAAGATGCCCAGCCCAAGTGAGCCGAGCAGGATGTTCGCGGTGCGCTCAGCCATGACGGCGAGCTCCGTCTGGTTGGTCAGGATCATCTCCTGGGCCTGTTTGTTCAGCTCCCGCAGGCTCACCTCGGCCAGGTGGATGCCATCCTTGTGTTTGGTGAGCTGGGCATTGGCGTCCTGCGCCGTCACCCCGCCGCCGCCCTCTTCCAGGAGCTTGGCGCAAAGCTCCCGCACGGCCTTGTCGTAGGCCGTAAAGCCCTCCCGCGCCGTGGCCGGGAACTTGCGGACCTCCAAGGACAGTTCGTCGTCCCCGGCGGTGCGCTTTTCCAGTTCGTCCAGCTGCGCCAGAATCTGCGTACTACGTTTTTGAAGCTGATCGAAGTAGCCGCGCTGTTTAGCCGGAACCCCTATGTTTAAAAGCACGTCCTTCTCGTCTTTCCGGTAATCTTTGAGCTGGTGCAGCACGTCCTGCAGGGTGTTCAGCATGGGCTGGTCGCTGCCGGTTATCTCCTCAATAATTTCGCGTTGTTCACGCAGGGTGATGGAAGAGAAGATGCCTGCGGCGGCGAAAATGACCAGGACGACGCCAAAACTGACGGCGAGCTTGCTTTTGAGGGTGATGTTCATGGGGTCCTCCTGTGGGGTGGCGTGTAATTGCAGAAACGCATGCCAATACAGATGGTTATTCCTCTGTATTCAGAGCTTCCCCACCAGGGGGAAGGGCGCTGGGGGCTCGTTTTTGGGGCGCCTTGTCCGGGGGAGAAGGCTCAACGTTGACAGAATACCCTTGTGCGCGGGCATGGGCAAGGGCTGTTTCTAGCACCATTTTCGACGGCATTCAATGTGCCAAGATATTACAATTATGTAACCGATAGTTTCGGGATTGCCAACATTGGAGAAGCTTCATGCGACAAGATGAAGGCTGGTGTTTATGACAACCGTATCAAAATCAGCATATTGACCATTGTCGCGACACGTTGGCCCGCGTTTTGCTTTATGAGGCGTGTCGGCAACAAAAACGCACCTGGAATGACAAATATGGTTTTTGTTGGTTGGCGGGGCGATTCGCAGGCGAGATGGTGCAAGCCGTTTTGCGAAGAGTCGTGTGGCGAGAGGCGGGGAATCCCTGAAAAGCAGGTGCTCAAGGGGATTTAACAATAAAGTAAAGAGATGCTCTTGTTTTCGGGCAGGCCGAGGGCGGAGCGAATTTTCAGAACAGATGTCCACGGAGGTCCCTCAAATGAACGCAGCTGATACCGCTTTTGTGCTCATCAGCGCTGCCCTGGTCATGTTCATGACGCCGGGTTTGGCGCTCTTCTACGGCGGAATGGTCCGCAACAAAAACGTGCTGGGCACCATCATGCAGAGCTTTGTCCTGCTGGGCCTGGCGAGCGTCGTCTGGGCCGTCATCGGCTACACCCTGGCCTTCGGCACCGACGTCGGCGGGCTCATCGGCGGGCTGGAGTTCGCGTTCCTGAAGGGTGTGGGCATGGACGCCACCGGCGGACCCGTGGAGAACATCCCGCATCTGGCCTTCATGATCTTTCAGTGCATGTTTGCTGTCATCACCCCCGCGCTCATCACCGGCGCCTTTGCCGAGCGCATGAAGTTTGGCGGGTTCCTGTTGTTCAGCGCCTTGTGGCTGGTGCTGGTGTACTCGCCCATGGCCCACTGGGTGTGGGGCAAGGGCTGGATGGCCGAGATGGGCGCGCTTGACTTCGCTGGTGGTGCGGTTGTGCACATGAGCTCCGCCGCCGCCGCCCTGGCCGCCGTGGTGGTCCTTGGCAAGCGCCGTGGCCATGGCCGTGATCCCTTCATCCCCCACAACGTGCCCATGACCATCCTTGGCGCGGGCATCCTGTGGTTCGGTTGGTTCGGCTTCAACGCCGGCAGCGCCCTGGCCGCCGACGGCCTGGCCGCCAACGCCTTTGTGACCACGCACCTGGCCGCCGCCGCCGCCACCCTGTCCTGGATCTTCATGGAGTGGAGACACTCCGGCAAGGCCACCACCCTTGGCGCCGCTTCCGGTGCGGTCGCCGGCCTCGTGGCCATCACCCCTGCCGCTGGCTTCGTCGGCCCCATGGACGGCATGATCATCGGCCTGGTGGGCGGCGTTGTCTGCTTCCTGGGCGTGCTGCTCAAGAGCAAGCTCGGCTACGACGATTCCCTTGATGTCATTGGCATCCACGGCGTGGGCGGCACCTGGGGCGCCATCGCCACCGGCCTCTTCGCCAGCATGAACAAGGCCACCGGTCTCTTCTATGGCAATCCGAGCCAGCTTTGGATACAGTTGGCCTCGGTGGCGGCCACCTGGGTGTTCTGCTTCGTGGCCAGCCTCATCCTCTTCAAGCTTGTGGATGCCACCGTTGGCCTGCGCGCCACCGAGGAAGAGGAAGTTCGCGGCCTGGACCTCTCCCAGCACAACGAGACCGGCTACCAGCTGTAGCCCGCCCAAGGAGAACAAATCATGAAGAAAGTAGAAATCATCACCCGCACCTTCAAGCTGGACGACATCAAGGCCGCCCTTGCCGAGATCGGCGTGAAGGGCATGACCGTGAGCGAAGTGAAGGGCTTTGGCCGCCAGGGCGGGCACAAGGAAGTGTACCGCGGCGCGGAGTACCAGGTGGACTTTGTCGTCAAGGTGAAGATCGACGTGGTGGTTGAGGACGCCCGCGTGAAGGACGTCATCGAGGCCGCCACCAAGGCCGCCCGCACCGGCCAGGTGGGCGATGGCAAGATCTTCGTCACCGCCGTGGAAGAGGTCGTGCGCATCCGCACCGGCGAGACCGGCGACTCGGCCATCTAGGCCAACGCGCCCAAAGAACCGCAACCGTGCCGACCCCACTGGACTGACACACGCATGACAGCGGACGGCACCAGCGAAACACCATCCGGACCGGCCCTGCCGCCAGCCGCCCAGCGGTTGCGGCAGGGCCGCCTTGTCTTGGCCGGGCAGGCCGGGGCCACGGGTTCGGCGGACAATTCCGCGAGCCCTGGCTCCCTGGCCCACTTGGCCACCTACCCCCAGGCCAGCTCCACGCTCATGGACACCTACTTCCGCGAGCGGCTGGAGGAACTGGGCGAGGCCAACCCCAAGCTCTTCGCCTCCTCCTTCGCCCTGGTGGCCGTGGGCGGCTATGGCCGCAGCGAGCTCTGCCCCTCCTCCGATGTCGACGTGCTGCTGCTGTACGGCGCGGAGCTGCCCCCTGCGGCGGACGAGATCTCCCGCGGGCTGTTCCACCCCCTGTGGGACCTGGGCCTGGACCTGGGCCATGGGGTGCGCAGCGTCAAGGACTGCCTGCGATTGGCCCGCGAGGACACGCAGGTGCTCACCAGCCTGCTCGACACCCGTCTCATCGCCGGGGACGAGGGGCTGGTGTCCCGCTTCCTGCACGAATTTTCCGAGCGCCTGCTGCACGGCCACGCCCGGGCCTTTGGCCAGTGGGTGCTGGAGCACAACGCCGCGCGCCGGGCCGAGTACGGCGACTCCAGCGGCCTGCTGGAGCCGGAGCTCAAGAACGGCCTGGGTGGCCTGCGCGATGTGCACCAGGTGCATTGGCTGACCCAGGTGCTGGCTGCGGCTCCAAGCGGTCCCGGAGGCGGAGAGGCACCCCTGGGCGCCGAGGACCGCGCCGACCTGGAGCAGGACTACCGCTTTGTGCTCAATGCGCGCACGGCCCTGCACCTGGCCGCCGGGCGCAAGACGGACAGGCTCGTTTTCGATTTGCAGCCGCAGGTGGCGCGGGCCCTGGGCTTTGCCGGGGCTGACCCGGCAACGGACGAGGGAGCTACGCCGGACGCCGCTGCCTTGGCCACGGGCCTGGCGGTGGAGGCCTTCCTTTCGCGCCTGCACCAGGCCATGACGCGCATCCGGGCCGCCAGGCAGGCTTGCTGGATGGAGGTGTTCCCCCCGGCCGGGCCGCTCTCCGCCCTGCCGCCGGAAACCCCGCCCAGCATCGTCAACACGCCCACGGGCGTTGGCTTTTGCAGCGGGGTGAGCCCAACCCCGGCGGATTTCCTCGCGCTGTATCTGGCTGCCGCCCGCGCCGCCCGGCCCGTATCCTGGTCCGCCCTGCGGGCCACGCGCCGCGCCTTGGCCCAGCCGGAGGGCCGGGCCGCCTTTGCCGCCCTGCCGCAGGTTCTATTGGGCACCATGCCGGGCACCATGCCGGGTACCATGCCGGGCACCATGCCCGAAATTTTGCCCGCGCTGGTGGAGATCTTCCGCGCCTCCGGCCAGAGCACGGACAT
>JAVBYL010000242.1 GCA_030824035.1 Humidesulfovibrio sp. | reverse complement strand
AGGGTGTGCATGTCCCTGCCGTGCGTGGTGGGGGCGGGCGGGGTGGAGTCCATCATCGACGCGCCCCTGGCCCCGGAGGAGGAGGCCGCCCTGCGCAAAAGCGCGGACGTGCTCTTCGAGTCCGCCAAAATGCTGCTGTAGGGCGCCGCAACCAGCCACCGGCACACACGGACGAAACAAAAAGGCCGGAGGGGACATGCGTCCCTTCCGGCCTGCTTTTGCGGCGTGCGTGCGCTTGCTGGCGAGGCTTGGCTAGTCGTTGGTTGGCGCGTTCGCCTTGAGGTGCTCCCAGGTCCTGCGGAGGGTCTCCTGTAGATCTTGGAACCGGAACTCCGGGCACAAGCCCAGGAGCTTGCCGCTGGGGAGAATGGCGCAGGGGTTGTCCGAGGGACGCCGGGGCTGGATAGTGTAGTCGAAGGGCTTGTCCACCACGGCGCGGAACATGTCCAGCAGGCGCAGGATGGATGTGCCCTGGCCGGACCCGACGTTGTACGTGCCGGAGGAGGCCAGGTCGCGCAGGGAGAAGGTCATAAGCTCTGCGGCATCTTCGGCGTAGACATAGTCGCGCAGGGTCGTTTCGTCCCCAAAAACCTGGAGGGTCTTGCCCTCGAGAATGTGGCCCATCCACACGGCGATGACGCCCTGCGAGGCGTGGAGCGGCTGCCTGGGGCCGAAGACGTTGCCGATGCGGTAGACATCCGCCGCCAGGCCGTTGCGCGCGCGGAAGTAGTCCAGGAAGTGCTCCGCCGCGAGCCTGCAGATGCCGTATGGGTTGTACGGACGCGGCACCGCGTTCTCGTCCACGGGGCAGCCCGGACCGTAGACCGTGCCCCCGGAGGAGGCATAGACCACCTTGCGCACGCCCTGCTGCGTGCAGAGGTCGAAGAACTGCACGGCGTTGCGCAGCTCGTGGTCTATTTCGCCGTAGGGGTTGTCCCAGCCCAGCACCGGGTTGGAGGCCGTGATGCAGTGGTAGGCGGCCTCTTGGCCCTCAAGGGCGGCGGCGACAGAGTCGCGGTGGGAGAAATCGCCCGGCAGCATGCGGAAGCGCCCTGCCAGATGCGTGAGATTTTTGGAGGCGTTGTTGCGGAACCGGGCGAAAACGCTGACATCGTGGCCCCCGGCCACCAACGTGTCCACAAGGTGGGAGCCGATGAAACCATCGCCGCCGAAGACGACAACCTTGCGCGGCGGAATATGCGACTGTGTGGGCGCTGAGGACACGTGTCCTCCTCCTTTAAAGCGGTGAGGGGTTGCTGTAGGAACGGGCCTAGGGGGCTGCGTGGCGGCCGCTGAGCGTTTTGCCTTGCTGATGCCCTTGCCATGCCCTGGACGATTTACCTGCGCGGAGGCCGCGCTGTGCCCGGAGACTTTACTTGCGCGCACCCCACAGGGCCAGGATGCGGTCCTTCATGAGCGCCGCCCATTCGTCCTCGGCCTTCTGGGCCTGGCCGAACCTCTCGAAGTTGGCGCGGTCGTACTTGCCGCCTTCCTTGTGGTCGGAAAAAAGCGCCACGGTCTTGCCCGTGGCCGCGTCGGCGAAGCGCATTTCGATGGAGCACGAGCCCACGTTGGGGTCGCGGCCGGTGGCCGCCTTGGTGCCCAGGGAGATAAGGAGCCCCACGGGCAGCACGCTGGTCAGCGTGTTCATGGTGGGGTTGCTGGGCCGGGCCTCGGTTATGGCGGCGGAGACGCGCAACACGCGCGGTCCTGGCTGGTCCTTCAGCGGAAATTCAATGGCCTGCATGGCCTTCTTCAGCACCTCGTCAAAGTGCCCGGCAACGGCGTTCAGCTCCTCGATCTTGACCCCCGCGCCCTTGGCCTGGGCTTCGGCCTGCCACACAATCGTGGGGTCGAGCATGATGGCGGAGTAGTCCTTGGGGTTGAAGTCCGGGGCGCGCCAGGAGCGCACGTTGGCGTAGCCCGGCGCGGTGATGGGCTGCATGATGGAGGTCTCCGCCCCCAGGAAGCGCGGCGCGGGCTGGGCGTTGGTCTCGGGCGCGGGGGCCGAGGATTGCCCGGCGGACTGTCCAGTGGATTGCCCGGCGCAGGCACAAAGCAGCAAGAGCAGGGCGAGGCTGACGAGGCTGGTCAGGGTGCGCATAAGGACTCCTTGTTGCGGAGGGGCCGCCGGGCGAGCGATGCGCCACGGGGCGATTGCCCTGCCTACCACAGGAAGCCGCCGCTGGGCTAGTCCTCGCCCTTCACCCAGCCGCACTCCTTGTTGCCGCAGGCGGTGTGCGCGCCCTTGGCCTTGGTGAACTTGTCCACCAGCACGGGAAAGCCACAGGCGGGGCAGGGGCCGGGCTGCGGGCGGTCCCACAGGGCGAAGGTACACTCCGGGTAGCGGCTGCAGGAGTAGAACACCTTGCCGCCGCGCGAGCTCTTTTCCACCAGCTCGCCCGTGCAGCCTTCCTTGGGGCAGGCCACGCCCGTGGGCAGGGGCTCGGTGTGCTTGCACTTGGGGTAGCCCGTGCAGGCAATGAACTTGCTGCCCCGGCGCGCGGTTTTGATGACCATGGGCTTGCCGCACTCCGGGCAGGTTCCGGCGGGAATCTCCTCCGGCGCGGCGAGAATTTCGATGCCGCCCTCTTCCGTGCGCTTGAAGTTCTTGATGTTCTTGCACTTGGGGTAGCCGGTGCAGCCCAGGAAGGGGTCGTTTGCGCGGCCCTTGCGCGGGGTTTTTACCGCAAAGGGCTTGCCGCACAGGTCGCAGAGGATGTCCGTGATCTCGTCGCGGGGCTTGTCGCTGGGCAGGATGTTGCCCTGCTCGTCGCGGGTGAACTCCTTGATGTTCTTGCAGTCCGGGTAGCCGGAACAGCCCAGGAACTCGCCCATTTTGCCGAACTTCACGTGCATGGGCTTGCCGCACAAATCGCAGGCGATGCCCGAGTCGATGGTGGCGCGCTCCATCTCGGCCCCGGCCTTCTTGAGCGCGGGGATGAACTCGACCATGAACTCCTCGATGACCGCCTCCCAGGCGCGGCCGCCCGCGGCGATCTCGTCGAGCTTGCCTTCCATGCCCGCGGTAAAGCCGATGTCCATGAGGGTGGAGAAGTGCGCCACGAGCTTGTCGCTCACGGTGCTGCCCAGCTCGCTGGGGGCAAAGCGCTTCTCCTCCATGGCCACGTAGTCGCGGTCCTGCAGGGTGCTGATGATGGCGGCGTACGTGCTGGGCCGCCCGATGCCCTGCTCCTCCAGCGCCTTCACCAGCGTGGCTTCGGTGTAGCGCGGGGGCGGCTGGGTGAACTTCTGCTCGCTGGTCAGGTCCAGCAGCTCCAGGGGCTCGCCGATGGTCAGCTTGGGCAGCTGGACATCACCGTCTTTGCCGTCGGCTCCGCCAGACACCTCGGCGTCCGGGTCCGGGGCCTCCAGCCCCTGCACCTTGAGGAACCCGGCGAACAGCATGCGCTCGCCCTTGGCGCGCCACAGGGTGGCCCCGTTCTTGGCGGTCACTGTGGTGTCGTGGAAGCGCGCATCGGCCATTTGGGAGCAGACGAAGCGGCGCCAGATGAGCTGGTACAGCTTGAACTGGTCCGCCGGCAGGAAGGCCTTCACGGACTCCGGGGTCACGGCCACATCGACGGGGCGGCAGGCTTCGTGGGCGTCCTGCGCGCCGCCCTTGGACTTGAACGTCTTGGTCTTGGCCGGGGCGTACTGCTCGCCGTATTGGCCCAGGATGAACTCGCGCGCGGCCTTCTTGGCCTCGTCGGCGATGCGCACGGAGTCGGTACGCATGTAGGTGATGAGCGCCACGGTTCCGCGCTCGCCCAGCTCCACGCCCTCGTACAGCTTCTGGGCAGCGCCCATGGTCTTCTTGGCGGGGTAGCCCAGGGCCCGGTTGGCCACCTGCTGCAGGCTGGAGGTGGTGAACGGCGGCGGCGGGCTCTTGGCGCGCTCCTTCTCGTCCACGGCCTCCACCACAAACTGCCCGGCGCGCACGGTGGAAACCAGGGCGGCGGTGGCCTCCTGGCTGCCGATGTCCTTCAGGCCCGGCTGGGCCACCTTGGCGCCCACCTTCCAGAGGTCGGCGCGGAAGGGCGGCGGATTGGCGCCCTCCAGCCTGGCCTTCAGCGCCCAGTGCTCCACGGGCTCGAAGGCGCGGCGCTCGCGCTCGCGGTCCACAATCAGCCGCAGGGCCACGGACTGCACGCGCCCGGCGCTGATGCCGCGTTTGACGTGCTTCCAGAGGATGGGGGAAATTTTGTAGCCCACGAGCCTGTCGAGCACGCGGCGGGCCTGCTGCGCGCCCACAAGGTCGGTGTTGATGGGCCGGGGGTTCTCCAGCGCTTCCTTCACCGCGCGGGCGGTGATCTCGTTGAACTGGATGCGGCTGACGTTCTGGTTCTGGCCCTTGATGAGCTCCGCCACGTGCCAGCCGATGGCCTCTCCCTCACGGTCGGGGTCGGGTGCGAGGTAGACCTTGCCGGCGGCCTTGGCGGCCTTGCGCAGGCGGCCCACCACGTCTTCCTTGCCTTTGATTATCTCGTAGCGCGGGGCGTAGCCATTGGCCTCGTCCAGGCCCATGTCGCCCTTGGGCAGGTCGCGCACGTGGCCCACGGAGGCCTCCACCACATAGTCCTTGCCAAGGAACTTGCCGATGGTTTTTACCTTTGCCGGGGACTCAACGATGATGAGGTCTTTTGCCATGATGGTGGAGGCTATAGCCACCCATTGGCGCGATGGCAAGGGGCGATGTGGGGGA
>JAVBYL010000196.1 GCA_030824035.1 Humidesulfovibrio sp. | reverse complement strand
GCATCCGCCAGGTGCTGTTCAACCTCATGGGCAACGCGGTGAAGTACACCCCCCAGGGCACGGTGCGCCTTTCCGCCTGGGCGCGCCCCTCCCAAAGCCGGGCCGGGGTGGTGCACGCCTATTTCTGCGTGGAGGACAGCGGCCCCGGCATCGACGACACCAAGATGGAGCACCTGTTCCAGCGCTTCACCCAGTCCGACGCCTCCCTGACCCGCCAACACCAGGGCGCGGGCCTGGGCCTGGCCATTGTGCGGCGCTCCACGGAGCTCTTGGGCGGCAGCCTCGAGGTCGCCAGCGAGCCCGGCAAGGGCACGGCCTTCACCCTGCACCTGCCCCTTGCGCGGGTGGAAGCGGACGAAGACGCCCCCGGCGCGATCCACTAATCGCGGGTTAGCCTGCCGGTGTTGCCGGGTTCTCCGGTGCGGCCGTCACCATGGCAACCTCCGGCGCCAGCGGAATGGTGAGGGTGAAGGTGGCCCCCTGGCCCGGCGCGCTGGCCACCAGGATGGTGCCGCCCAGGGTGCGCGTGGCCAGGTTGTACACAATGGACAGCCCCAGCCCGGTGCCGCCGGTTTTCCTGTCGGCGGTAAAGAACGGCTCGAACACCTTGTTCAGGTGCTCCGGGGCGATGCCCTTGCCGTCGTCCGCAAACACCAGCCGCAGGCGGCCGCCCTCCACCATGGCGGAAATGACGATGCGCCCGGCCTGGCCGGGATCGTAGCCGTGCTGCAGGGAGTTCATCACCAGATTGGTCATGATCTGCGAGAGCACGCCGGGGTAGGAGTCGATTTCGATGTCCGGGTCGCAGTCCAACTCCACCTTCACGGCGGTGACCTTGAGGCGCGGGCGCAACGAAAGCAGCACCTGCTCCAGGTACTCGCGCAGACGGAACACCCGGCGCACCTCGGTGGTGCGGTCCACCGCCACCTGCTTGAAGCTGCGGATAAGGTCCGAGGCGCGGCGCAGGTTGGCCAGGATGATGCGCAGGGACTCGTCGCACACGCCCAGGAACTCCTCCAGGCGCGAGCGCTTGAGCGCCCCGGCGCGGAACTCCTCCAGCATCACGCGGGTCCTGTCCTCCAGGTGCGAGGCGGCCGTGACCCCGATGCCCACCGGGGTGTTGATCTCGTGCGCCACGCCAGACACCAACCCCCCCAGGGAGGCCATCTTCTCGGACTGGACGAGGTGCTCCTGCGCCTGGGAAAGCCTCGCCATGGCCTCAGTGAGCTCCGTGTTGGCCGTGGCGAGGTCCTTGGTGCGGGCATGCACGCGCTCCTCCAAAAACTCGTTCAGGTTGCACACCTCCAGCTCGAAGGCGCGGCGCTCGCGGTCGCGGTCCTCCAGGGCCTTGGCCATGGAGTCGAAGGCCTGGCCCAGCCGCCCGATCTCGTCCCCACCGCCGGCAAGGCCGGTGCGCGCGCCCAGGTCCCCGGCCTCCAGCCGCGCCGCCGCCGCAACCAGCCCTTTGAGCTTGCGCACCACGGCCACCTCGCCCAGTGCCCAGGCCGAGGCCATGAGCACCGCCGCCGCCCCCAGAAGCAGCAGCAGGTTGCGGCGCACCACGCCGCGCGCCTGGGCCAGGGCCTCGTCCGCCGGTATCCCCAGGCGGATCATGAGATACGGAAACGGCGCGCCGGAAAAGCGCAGGCGCTTGAAGGCATACAGCCGCAGCACGCCGTCCACGCCCACCTCGCGGAAGGTTCCCTCCTCCCTGGGGCCCGTCATCCGCGCCAGCATCCGGGGCAGGTCGGGCAGCCAGGTGTACTTCTCGGTTTCGGGAAAGCGCGTCAGGCGCGTGCCCCCGGCATCGGTGAGGGTGAACACGGAGCCCTGGGGCAGGGCGGCGGCGGAGAACAAATCTCCAAAGTGGCTGAGGTCGAAGGCGGCCACCAGCACGCCCTTGGCCCGGCCGGAGGACTCGGCCACGGGCTGGGCGAAGTTGATGACCACGTGCTTGAGTCCGCGCAAATACACGTAGTCGCCGGTGACGAAATCCCCCCGGGCCAGGGCGTCCTTGAAGTACCCGGCCCTGGGCAGCCCCTCGGCCTGGCTGGCGAAGTGTTGGTCCGGCGCGCCCGCCACCACCCGGCCACGCGCATCGGCCAGGGCCAGGGAAACATACACGGGGTTGCGTTTCTGGATGTCCGCCAGGAGGGTTTGGCAGGCCGCGCGGTCCAGCGCGCGCACCTCCGAGGCCTTGGCCAGGGTGGCCAGCAGCAGGCGCGCGTTCTCCACAATGCGCTCGTGGTGGGCGGCCATGTTCTGCACCTGGTGCAGGGCGTTCGCCTCCGCGGCGCTGGCCAGATTTTCCTCCAGCTCGCGCCCGGTGAACAGCATGATGGCCACGGCCGGAAGCGCCGCGGCGAGCATGAGCGCGATCAAGCGGGTGCGGATGGATATGGTCATCATTCCCCCCCGGCCAGGCGGCCGCAGGCCCGGAAGCGCCGAACCTGCCCCACCGTGTGTGTTTATATCGCCCCGCCGCACCCGCAGTCAAGAAGCGCAAGCCCGCCTGGCGCTTTAGTGCGGCCCACGGCCCCTTGCCTTCCGCCCCAGGCGGAGGGTACACAGCCCCCATGCTCCTCGACCTGAAAATCGCCCTGGCCTCCCTCACCGCGCACAAGCTGCGCGCCGTGCTGGCCATGCTCGGCGTTTTTCTGGGGGCGCTCTCCTTCAACGGCGTGGAGCATGTGGCCGCAGCCATGTACAAGAACGCCCAGGCCGAGGCCGACAAGCTGGGCCCGGGGCTCTTCGCCGTCATGGCCGGGCAGGTGCGCTTCACGCGCAACAGCGGCGCGGCGCGGTTTTCCGGCGGGGTGCGCACCTTCACCGTGCCCGATGCCCAGGCCCTGGCCGCCGGGGTGCCCTCGGTGCTCGCCTACGCGCCGTATGTCAGCACCACCATGCCCGTGCGTACCGGCGCCACCACCGTCACCACGCAGATTCTGGCCACCTATCCCAGCTACCAGGACATCCGCAGCTACCACCCGCGGCATGGGCGCTTTTTGAGCGAGACCGACGTGCTGGACATGGAGAAGGTGGTGGTGGTGGGCAGCAAGATCGCCGAGCGGCTTTTTGGCAACGCCGAGGCCGCCCTGGGGCGCGAGGTGCTTATCTTCCGCGCGCGCTTCACCGTGGTGGGCGTCATGGAGGCCAAGGGGCGCGACCTTACCGGCGCGGACCAGGACGAGCAGACCTTCATGCCGCTTTCCACCTACATGCGCCGCGCCGCCAACCAAACCTGGATTTCCGGGGTGTACCTGCAACTGGCCGAGGGCACGGACCTGGACCAGGTGCGCGCCGCCGCGGGGGACATCATGCGCCAGCGGCACCACCTGTACGGCAAGAAGGACGACTTCAGCCTGCTGACCCCGGCGGACTCCATGCAACTGCGCAAGGAGGCCCTGGACCTGGTCCAGACCCTGGGCACCATCACCTCCACCATCAGCTTCGCCGTGGGCGGCATGGGCATCCTGTCCATCATGGTGCTCATGGTGCAGGCCCGGCGCATGGAGATAGGCGTGCGGCGGGCCGTGGGCGGCACGCGCGGGCACATCACCCGGCAGTTCCTGCTGGAGGCGGGCATCATGGCCGGTGCGGGCGGCGCCCTGGGCGTCACCGCCAGCCTTGGGCTGGTCACCATTGTCTGCGCCGTGGCGGGTTTTCCCTACGTGCTCGACCCGGTGTTCAGCGTAGGCACGCTGGTGGGCTCCGTGCTGCTGGGCCTTGCCGCCGGGGCCTACCCCGCCAACCAAGCCGCGCACATCGAAATCCTCGACGTCCTCAAGTTCTAAGCCGCCGCCTCCGGCGCACCCCCTGTCAACCCCGCCATTGTGTCCTTTTCACGGCCAAAAGCCGTGCCGTTTCAGCCACGCCCAAAAGCGGGGCTATACTGCCGCCAAACAGGAGGGAGCACCCATGCATGAGGATAAGGACCTGTGCGCGGCCTACGCGCGCGTTTTCGAGGGCACGGCCGGAGCCATGGTGCTGCGGGACATTGAGCGGGTGGGCATGACGCGCCGCACCACCTTCCACCCGGAGGCGCAGCGCATGGCCTTCAACGAAGGCCAGCGGAGCCTTGCGCTGTACATCCTGCGCATGCTGGGTGCGGAGGACCGGCAACGCCAGCCGGGGCCTAGCGCAATGGTGTGAATCAGCGAGTAAAGAAAGGACCCGGGGAGATGGCGCCGGAGCGCGGGCACAAAAAAAAGGGGAACCCGGAGGTTCCCCTTTCGTAAGGCACTTGTAAGAAGCTTAGGGCTTCTTGGCTTCGGCCGGGGCAGCGGGAGCGGCGGCGGCGTCAGCGGCGGGGGCGGCGGCGTCAGCGGGCTTGGCCTCAGCAGGAGCGGCCGGAGCGGCGGCGGCGGGGGCGTCGGCCTTCTTCTCTTCGGCTTTCTTCTCACCGCAGGCGGAAACGCCAAAAGCCAGGGCAGCAACGATCATGACGGCGAACAGCTTTTTCATGGAATTTTCCTCTCTCATTTGTGGTGATAAACGCAAACTGAAAATTCTTTCTTTCCCCGGAGAGGTTCCACCCGGAACCCCCATCTCTGGAACATCACGCTACGGGCGCGCTGCCTCAGAGCCGGAAGCGCGGTACGAATACGTGGCATGAACGGCGTCTGCGCCCACATCCCGCACTCGTCCCTCACGCGCCCCTCAATATACCCGTTGTTTTCGATTGGCAACAGGAAAGAAGATGATTTTTT
>JAVBYL010000150.1 GCA_030824035.1 Humidesulfovibrio sp. | reverse complement strand
TACTGCCTGCCACGGTCGCAGAACTGGCCGCCGGAGTCGGTGGGGTCGTGGTGACGCCAGAACCATTCCACCAACAGCTTGTAGCTCACCTTGGCCGGGTCGAACTTGAGCTGCACGGCCTCCAAGTGGCCCGTCTGGCCCGCGCTGACCTGTTTGTACGTCGGGTTGGCCTCTTTGCCGCCCGCGTAGCCGGAGACGGCTTCCACCACCCCCGGCACAGAAAGAAAATCCGACTCAACGCACCAGAAGCAGCCCCCCGCGAAGGTGGCCGTGTCCAGGGGCGCTGCTTTGGCTGTGGCGGGCTGGGCGGCTACCCCACCTGGGATGGGGGGCAGGGCGAAGGCAAGGGAGGCGAAGGCGAACAGGGTGACAAAGCGCTTCATGGCCGTCTCCTGGTTGGGGGTGACATTGTAGGAATGTATGCTGTTTTCTGCGTCTGTCAATTCCTCGGACCTTGGTTGTGCCCGCTCGCAAGCTGCGCAAAATCAGGCCAATACGCCACAGGACAAGCAAAAGGCCAGGAACTCACGCTCCTGGCCTTTTATCGTCACCCTATGGGGGGGTAAGAACTATCTGATGCGCTTCAGATAGCCACGCGGGTTGAACGTCAGGTAGAATTTCTCGCGGGACAAATCGATGGTGAAGGAGGCGTCCTCGGCCACGAACTTTTTCAGGGCTTCCATGGGGCCTGGCCCATAGAACGGGGAGACCGGGTAGCCGTTCTGGTTGCTGTCTTCCACAATGACGTAGCTGCCGGGCTGGACAAGCTTGGAGTAGATGCGCAGCTCGTTGTACACATGCCGCATGGAGTGGTCGGAGTCGAGGATGACGAGCACCTTGTCGTTGGCTGCGATGTGCGATTTGACCTGCTCGACAACATCATCCGCCGTGGAGGAGCCGAGAATGTAGGTGACGCGGGGATGCTTGGGACGGCCGTCAAAGGGGTTGATGTCGACCGAGAGCACCTTGCCCTTGCCCATTATGTCCAGCATGTTGGCAAGATACATGGCGCTGCCGCCAGCGGCTGTCCCGCACTCGATGATGACGTCCGGGCGCACCTCGTGCATGATCTCCTGGTATATCCACAGGTCAAGAGGGCACTTGTTCACCTGTACGCCAAACCAGAAGGTGTTGCCCCAGGTGCGCTTCTCCGTGTCGTAGTACATTTTATGAAACTGGCGGGTGAGGAAGCGCGACATCGCCGGCGACTTCCAAAACTGCCTGTCCAGGTTGTTCAACGTGCGCAGAGGATGGAGGAAAACGTTCAGCAAAACAGTGTGCAGCTTGGCCATAAACCCCTCAAATAATGATTTTCTTGTGAGCTACTGGCAGGTGCGCGCTTTTTTGGAAACGACCTCAGGATGCTCAAGCGATACTTTAAGAACGTCGTCATAAATCTGCTGCACCTTGGAAGCCGGAACCCGCGCACCAATCCGCAGGATAGGGGAGTCTTCCTCAAGCAGGTCCCACCAGGGCTTGTCGCTCAGGTGGTCCCAGGCGCCGCGCTTGCCACAGGTGAACACGCCGCGTTTGAGCTGCAAGGTAACCTGGAAGGCCTCGTATTCGTTCACATCCTTCAGCAGGGCCGAAGGCGTGGAATCGTGCAGTGTGCTGGCCTGGATGGACAGGTAAAAGGCGTTGCCAAGCTCGATATCCTCGAACCAGCGCTCGCCAGTGGCCTCGTCACGTTGCGATTCTATCAGCAGTGTGCGGAAATCTGTGGACATATGCACTCCAGCGTTCACGGTTAGAACGGGTAGACCATTTCCTGGGGGTTGGCGGTCCCGGGCTGCTGCTTGCCAATTTTGGCGTCGATGGCGTTGAGCCTGTTGCGGGCGGCCTCGCGCTCCTCGTTGCGCTCAGCGGTGCTGATGACGGCGTTGAGGAACTTGCGCGCGGCATCGTACTTGCCCTTCAACTCATAAATCATGGAGGCCCGGTACATGGCGACGGTGGGCCACATGCTTTCCTTGGGGTACTGGTACGCCAAATTCAGGTAGTAATCCAGGGCCTCATCGTAGTTCTTCTGCGAATGTTCGCCCTCGCCCAACCAGAACAGGATCTCCGCCTGCAGGGGGCGCGGCATGCTGTCCTTCTGCTCCCAAAGGATGAGCAACTGCTTCTTGGCGCCGGAGAAGTCGTTCTTCAATTGCAGGAAGGTGGCCATGTCCAGGCGCGTCTTGGGGTCGATGTCGCGCCCGAGGGCGATGATCTGCTGGTAGGTGGTCAGGGCGTCGTCGTCCTTGCCGGAATCACGCTCCATTTTGGCCTTGAGCCCGAGGCGGATGGCCTGCTGGCGCTTGTCCGCCGCTACGGGGGCCATGCGCTCCAGATAGGTGCCGGCCAACAGGTAGTAGCGTTCGTCAATGGCCTTGCGCGCCAGGTAGGCGAGGCAGTCGAACCCGAAGGAGGTTTCCGGAAACAGAAAGGCGGAGCGACGCGCCAGTTCGGCTCCTGGGCTCGCAACCCAGCGCGCCTGCCAGTCCGCCAACACCAGCAGCCTATCCAAGGGCCACTTTTTGTTCACATTGCTGTTCTTGCCAACCTCAATCTTGGTCCAGAACGGGGATTCCCCAGGCAGGGGAGAGCCAAGCCCGGCGGCGGAAATGAGCGCGGAGAGGGGAGGGGCCAAGCGCGCGGAAGCGCCGATCTCCTGCGGGAGCAGGTCTTTCATGTCCTCCAGATAAAGGATGGCCCCGGCGACACGCAGCGTCAGGGGCAGCTTGCGCTTGTCGAGCGTAGCCCAGATCTCCTTGGCCGCCTCGACATCGCCGGACTGGACGAGCAGGGCGAACTTGGCCGAGCTGAGCAGCCGCGCCATCTCGTCGGACAACAGCAGGGACTGCATCTCCTTGTCCACAGCCTCGCGGGCCTCCGTGGCGGAAAGCTGCAGCAGGTTGTTCCGGAACTTCAGCCATGCCGGTGAGTTCGGGTTGCCCAGCAGCCATTCCTCGCGGGTGCCCGCAAAGGGGGCCAGCATGTTGGCGTTCCAAAAGCCCGCGGCCTTGGCATAGCCAGCGCCGCCGAGGACCTTAGTGTCGTGGGGCTTGCCTTTTTTAACAAAGGATATGAAGGCCTTCCAGAAGTCCTTCAGCGCTGGGTCGCCCAGGCCGGAAACGGAACCGGCGGCCGCGTCATAATTCTCCAGGCTGACAGTGGTGAGCATCTGCGCAATGCGCAAGCGGTCGGCGTCCGTCACGTTCAGGGTCGCGTCCTTGCCGGAGGGCTCCAGCACCTTGGCGGACTCGCCCGAGGGGCTGGTGGCCAGGGCCAGGGCTTCCTTGGACTTCACCCAAAAGTTCTCCGGCCCCCAGGTCGTCTCGGCCTGGTCCAGCAGGGTGCGCAGGGTCATCTCCAGAGCCTCGCGGGAGGCGGAAGGCGTGCCCACAAAGGCCCAGTACTGCCTGCGGAACACATCCACCCAGAGCGACTCCATGCCGTATTCGCCGGAAAGCCGGGCCTTGAGCTGCTTGGGATCCATAAGGCGACCCGCCTGGCTGAACCAGATGACGGCCTTGTAAGGATCGCCGAGGGCCCGGAAGCTCAAACCGCCAAGCCACAAGCGCTGGATCTCCAGGGCGCTGTCCTCATAGGCGGGGATGCTCTCGATGAGGCTCAGGGCCTGCTGCGGAGCGCCCTGAACAAGGTGCGCCTCGGCGCGCTTAAGGCTGTCGGGCGAGGCTTCGTCCGTCTCCGGAGTGCCGCTGACAATGCGGTCGTACGCGCCAAACTTCTTGAGCCACTGCTGATAGGCGGCGTCAGTCGCGGGGGCGGCCTCGGTGGCCGCGGCAGCCTTGGCCTCCTGTTTCGCCTTGGCGGCCTTGGGCGACTTCTTGGCGGCGGAATAGCCAGCGCCAGGAGCAACAAGCAAAAGGGACAAGCACGCGGCAATGCCCAGAACGGTGTGACGCTTCTGCATGAGTCTCAACATGGTGAATAGCCTCGAACAAGCGCAGGTGGCGCGCTGTGGTTGGATGACCAAAAGCCCTGAAAAACAACCGGTTGGCGGCTCCTCCCGATACGGCACAGGGGAGAGCCCCACATTCCAAAGTTAACATAATTTACATTATGAGACATTCAGCCAGGTGCATTGTGCGCCTGGGGGGGAGACGTCCCCCTTCCGCTTTCGCCTACTTCTTGGCCCAGTCGGCCAGGAACTTCTCAAGCCCTATGTCGGTGAGAGGATGCTTGACCAGGTCGTGCAGCACCGTCAACGGGATGGTTGCGGCGTCCGCTCCCAAAAGCGCCGCCTGAAACACGTGGCCCGTGTGGCGCACGCTTGCGGCAAGCACCTGGGTCTGAATCTCATAGTTGCGGAAAATGGTCATGATGTCCTGGATGACCTGCAAGCCATCCTGGCCGATGTCGTCAAGGCGCCCGACAAACGGGCTGACGAAGGTCGCCCCGGCTTTGGCGGCCAGCAGCGCCTGGTTGGGCGAAAACACGAGGGTGGCGTTGGTCTCAATGCCGCGCTGCTGCAATTCCTTGATGGCCTTGATGCCCTCAAGCGTTACCGGGATTTTGACCACCACATTGGGCGCGATCTTCACAAGATCACGCGCCTCCTGCAGCATGCCCTCGGTATCCGTGGCGATGACCTCAAGGCTCACCGGCCCTTCAATCTCGCGGCATATCTGGCGGGCCAGCTTCTTCCAGTCGCCCTTTTCCTTGGCCAGCAGGCTGGGATTGGTGGTCACGCCCTCAATGGCGCCCAGGGCTTTGG
>JAVBYL010000034.1 GCA_030824035.1 Humidesulfovibrio sp. | reverse complement strand
TTGCCGCCGCCGGGGTCATCCGCCGCCGGGGTCATCCTCCGCCGCGCCCGGCACGGGCACCTTGGGCAGGTCCTTGCGCGAGCCGTTCTTGCGCGACCACCAGCTCTCCTCCGGCCCCAGGAACCACCAGTCCGTGTGGTCGGTCTCCATCACGGCCTTGGCCAGCTCCTGGCCCTGCGGCGTGCGCACGCGCTGGATGGCGGCGGCCAGCCACTTGTCGGCGTAGGCGTTGCCCAGGTCGGACTGTTCCTTCAAGTTGGCTATCATGTCAATCTGGTCGGCGTCCTGGGCCAGCATGGCCTCCAGACTCTCGGTGCGCTCCAGCTCGTCCCACAGGGGCATGATGTCCCCGTCCAGGCCGGTTCCGGCCAGGGTGTCGGCCAGGGCCTGGGTGCGCGTGCTCGAGTTGTACATGCGGTTCACGTAATTGAAGTCGCCGGTGCGCGCCTCGTGCAGGTCGTGGAACAGGCACATCATGGCCGTGCGTTCCGTGTTCGCCCCGGCCATGCGCGCCAGCACAAAGCCGATGACCGCCGTGCGGAAGCTGTGCTCGGCCACGTTCTCCTGGCCGGTGCCCAGAAACTGGTAGCCGGTGCGCGGGGTTCTGCGCAGCATGCCGCACTCGTGGACGAAATCGGCCAGGCGCGTGGAGCGCGAACGCTTTTTCAGGCGGGACATGGGCTATGTGCCTCCAAGGGCAAAAATCAGGTGCGGTAGTCCGCGTTGATTTCGATGTACATCTTGGTCAGGTCCGAGGCCAGCAGGGTGAAGGCGCCGTGGCCCGCGTGCAGGTCGAGCATGATCTCCACGTCCTGGTGCCGCATGACCGGGGCCAGCAGGGCGTCCAGGTCCACGGGGGCTGGCTGGCCCTTCTCGAACACCAGAATGCCGCCGATGGTCAGCACCACGGCGCTGGGGTCGAACTCCGCGCCGCTGCGGCCCAGGGCCGCCACAATGCGCCCCCAGTTGGGGTCGCAGCCGAAGAGCGCGGTTTTGACCAGGGGCGAGTTACCCACGGCGCGGGCGGCCAGCTCGGCCTGGGCCGCGCTCTTGGCCCCGCGCACGGTGATGTGCGCCACCTTGGTGCCGCCCTCGGCATCCTGCACAATGCGGTAGGAAAGTTCCTGGCACACCTCCAGTAGGGCCTGGCGCAGCAGCTTCAGGCTCTTGGCGTCATCCACGCGCACGCCGCTGGCGCCGTTGGCCAGGGCCAGCACGGTGTCGTTGGTGCTGGTGTCGCCGTCCACGGTGAGGGCGTTGAAGGATTTGTCCGCGCAGTGGGAGAGCATCTCGCGCCAGGGGCCGGGGGCCACCTCGGCGTCGCAGATGACGAAGCCGAGCATGGTGGCCATGTTGGGGCAAATCATGCCCGCGCCCTTGCACATGCCGAGCAGGTTCACCGTGCCGCCGGGCAGGGTGACGGACCGGGCAGAAAGCTTGGGAAAGGTGTCGGTGGTCATGATGGCGCGGGCGGCGTCCGTGGGGGCGGCCTTGCCGAGGCCCTCCGCCAGCCTGGGCACGGCCTCGGCCCAGCGGTCCATCTTGAGCTGCGCGCCGATGACGCCGGTGCTGGCCGGGAGGATGGCGGCGGGCGCGATGCCCAGGGCCTTGCCCACCAGCTCGAGGGTGGCGCGGCAGTTGGCCAAGCCCTCCTCGCCGGTGCAGGCGTTGGCCTGGCCGGAGTTGACCACCACGGCGCGCGCGGTTTCGCTCTTTTTCAGCGCATCGATGCACACCAGCACGGGCGCGGCCTGGAACTTGTTGGTGGTGAACACGCCGGCAACGGTGGCCGGGCGCTCGCTGACGATGAGCGCCAGGTCGTTCCTGTCGGCCCGCTTGAAGCCCGCGGCGGCCACGGCGAAAGAAAAGCCCTTGGGCACGGTGGTCATGCTTTGTCCTCCGAAAATAACTGTGCGGAGCGTCCCGCCGGGGTGCGTTTTAGCACAGGCCGTGGCGGGATTCAAAGGGGAACGGGCGGGCCCTCCCCATGTGGCCAAGTCCGGGCGGCCAAGTCCGGGCGGCCAAGCCCGTGGACCCCAGAACAACAGGACAGGCCCGAGGACTACTTTCCGCAGCAGGACTTGTGCTTCTTGCCGCTGCCGCAGGGACAGGGGTCGTTGCGGCCCACCTTGGCGGTGCGCTTCACCGGCTGCTTCTTCTTGGGCTCGGCGGCGGTCTCCGGTCCGGTGTATTCCAGCTCGGCGGCGGTCTCCTTGTGCTGGAACTCCTCCTCCTTCACTTCCTTCTGGATGCGCAGGCGGCAGACCAGCGTCATGGACTTCTCGGCGATGGTGAAGAGCATCTCGCGGAACAGCTCGAAGCCCTCGCGCTTGTACTCCTGCTTGGGGTCCTTCTGGCCATAGCCGCGCAGGCCGATGCCGTCGCGCAGGTGGTCCATGGAAAGCAGGTGGTCCTTCCAGGTGCGGTCCAGGGTTTCCAGGATGAAGTAGCGCAGGATCTCCTGATAGTTGTCCGGCGCGGCGGCGCGGAGCGTGCCCAGGATCTCCGCCACCCAGGCTTCGGCCTGCTCGCGCTCGGGCAGTTCCTTGGCGAACTCGGGGAAGCGGCTGAAGTCGAACACCTCATCCAGGCGGGAGCGGATGATGCCCTCCTGCTCCTCATCAAGCCCCTTGTTGCCCACCTCGGCCAGCACGGCGTAGACTTCGTCCAGCACGTCGGCGGTGTACTCGTCCACCAGCCCGTCCAGGGTCTCGGCGTACATGATCTCGCGGCGGCGGGCGTAAATGACCTCGCGCTGCTGGTTCATGACGTTGTCGTAGTCCAGCAGCTGCTTGCGGATTTCAAAGTTGTGCGCTTCCACGCGCTTCTGTGAGCCCTCGATGGCGCGGCTGACCATGCGGTTCTCGATGGCCTCGCCCTCCTCCATGCCCAGGGAGTTCATGAGCCCGGCGATGCGGTCGCTGCCGAACAGGCGCATCAGATCATCGTCCAGCGCCAGGTAGAAGCGGGAGGAGCCGGGGTCGCCCTGGCGGCCGGAGCGGCCGCGCAGCTGGTTGTCGATGCGGCGGGACTCGTGGCGCTCCGTGCCCAGGATGTGCAGGCCGCCCAGCTCCTTCACGCCCTCGCCCAGCACGATGTCCGTGCCGCGGCCGGCCATGTTGGTGGCGATGGTGACCTTGCCGCGCTGCCCGGCCTCGGCCACGATCTGGGCCTCCAGCTCGTGCTGTTTGGCGTTGAGCACATTGTGCGGCACGCCGCGCTTTTTCAGCATCTCGGAGACGAGCTCGCTCTTCTCGATGCTGACGGTGCCGACGAGCACGGGCTGGCCCGCCTTGTGGCACTCGGCTATCTCCTCGGCGATGGCGATGTACTTCTCCCGCTGGGTCTTGAAGATCATGTCCGCGTGGTCCAGGCGCACCATGGGCCGGTGGGTGGGAATCACCACAACGTCGAGGTTGTAGATTTCCTTGAACTCCACGGCCTCGGTGTCGGCGGTGCCGGTCATGCCGGAGAGCTTCTCGTACATGCGGAAGTAGTTCTGGAAGGTGATGGAGGCCAGGGTCTGGTTCTCGGCCTCAACCTTCACGTTCTCCTTGGCCTCCAGGGCCTGGTGCAGCCCATCGCTGAAGCGGCGGCCCGGCATCAGGCGTCCGGTGAACTCGTCCACGATGACGACCTGGCCTTCCTTGACGATGTACTCCACGTCGAGGTGGTACAGGTTGTGGGCCTTGAGGGCCTGGATGACGTGGTGCTGCAGGGTCACGTTGGCCGGGTCGTACAGGTTGTCGATGCCGAGGAGCTTCTCGCACTTGGCCACGCCCGCCTCGGTGAGGGAGACGGCCCTGCCCTTCTCGTCCACCACAAAGTCGCCGGTGGGCTGGGCGTCCTCTTCCTTGGGCTTTTCCCCACGTTTCAGCATGGGAACAATGCCGTCCACCTTGCGGTAGAGGTGGGTGCTCTCCTCCGCCGCGCCGCTGATGATGAGCGGGGTGCGCGCCTCGTCGATGAGGATGGAGTCCACCTCGTCGACGATGGAGTAGTTGAGCGGCCGCTGCACCAGCGACTGCTTGTAGAACTTCATGTTGTCGCGCAGGTAGTCGAACCCGAACTCGTTGTTGGTGCCGTAGGTGATGTCCGACCCGTAGGCCAGCTGGCGCTCCTCGTCGGAGAGGCCGTGGACGATGACGCCCACGCTGAGGCCCAGGAAATTGTACAGCTTGCCCATCCAGGCGGCGTCGCGGCTGGCCAGGTAGTCGTTGACGGTGATGAGGTGCACTCCCTTGCCGGAGAGCGCGTTGAGCACCACGGGCAGGGTGGCCACGAGGGTCTTGCCCTCGCCGGTCTTCATTTCGGCGATGCGCCCGTTGTGCAGCACCATGCCGCCGATGAGCTGGACGTCGTAGTGGCGCATGCCCAGGGCGCGGCGTCCGGCCTCGCGCACAAGGGCGAAGCACTCCGGCAGCAGGTCGTCCAGGCTGCGCCCGGCCTGCACTTCCTCTTTCCACTTGGCTACGGTGGCGGGAAAGTCCTCGTCCGCCAGGGCCTGCATCTGCGGCTCCAGGCCGTTGATGCGCGCCACCAGGGGCTGCAGCTTCTTCAAATAGCGCTCGTTGCTGGAGCCGAGGACTTTTTTTAGAATCGAAGTGAACATGCGACATCTCCTGGGCCGACGCGTGCGCCAGCGGATTATTCTCGTATGTGGCGGAAAGGGGCTGCGCTGTGCGCGCCCGCGTCTCCGCAGCGGCCTTCTTCGGACATTTCCGCG
>JAVBYL010000317.1 GCA_030824035.1 Humidesulfovibrio sp. | reverse complement strand
CCGGGGCTGGTGAACCTGGCCTACGACGCCATCGTGACCGGCAAGCCGTACCCCATCAAGGCGTACATCGCCCACCGGCACGACCCGCTCATGGCCTTCCCGGACCCCACCCACGTGAAGAAGAAGTGGGACAACCTGGACCTGCTCGTTTCCGTCACCTTCAGCTGGTCCGACACGGCCTGGTACTCCGACGTGGTGCTGCCCATGAGCACCTACCTGGAGCGCGAGAGCATCATCGCCAGCAAGGGCGGGCTCAAGCCGCAGTTCTTCCTGCGCCAGCGCGCCATCGATCCGGTTTACGACACCAAGGCCGACTGGGAGATTTACGCCGGGCTGGCCGCCCGCCTGGGCATAGACGCCCTGGCCGTGAAGACCCCCCAGGAACTTTGGGCCAAGCAGCTGGAAGGCACGGGCGTTTCCGTGGAGGACTTTGCCGCCAAGGGGTTTGTGGAGCTGGCCGAGAAGCCCACCTACAAGCCCGTGTCGTTCAAGACCCCCTCCGGCAAGTTCGAGGTGCTTTGCGCCAAATTGGACAAGGACGGCCTGGCCTCCCTGCCGCCGTACGTTTCCCCGGCCAAGCCCCCGGTGGACCACTTCCGCGTGACCTTTGGCCGCTGCGGGCTGCACACCCAGGGCCACACCGTGAACAACCCGCTGCTGTTTGAGCTGATGCCGGAGAACATGCTCTGGATCAACAAGACCCGCGCCAAGGCGCTGGGCATCGACCACATGGACATGGTGGAGGTTTCCGCCGCGGGAACCAAGAAGGGCGGACGCCTGCGCGCTTACGTCACGGAGTTCATCCACCCGGAGGCGGTGTTCATGATCCACGGCTTTGGCCACGAGCTGCCGGTGGAAAGCCGCGCGCGCGGCCGGGGCGTCTCGGACAACGAGCTCATGCCCTGCGGCATAGAGAGCTGGGACAAGGGCGGCGGCGCCATCAACATGCAGGAACACTTCGTCACGGTGCGCCGGGTCGAAGGGGAATAGGGCAGGGGCAGGGCCCCACAGCCCGGAACACAACGCCAAGGGCGGCCTCTCCTGCACGGGGGGCCGCCCTTTCTGCGTGCTGCGTTTCGGCCTATTCGTCGAAGTTGAGCAGGTCGCCGCGCACGATGGCCCCCTTGCCGAAGCGGCCGCGCACGGCGTCCAGGGCGCTGTCCAGCGCGCCCCTGGGTCTGGCGGCGGCCTCCGGCTCCAGCAGGGAAAGCTGTCGTGGCCGCTGGCCAAACTGCGAAACGCCCACACCGATGAGCCTGAGGTCCTGGCGAGGGTTCAGTTCCGCCAGCAGGGCCAGCGCGGTTTCGAAGATGCTCTGGGTGTCGTTGACGGGCTCTGCCAGGGTGCGCGAGCGGGTGACCTGGGTGAAGTCCGCGAACTTGGCCTTGAGGGTGACGGTGCGGCCGCGCACGCCCTGGGCGCGCAGGTCCGCGCCCACGCGCTCCGCCTGCAGCAGCAGCCAGCGGCGCAGGGTGGCCGGGTCGCGCGTGTCGCGCTCGAAGGTGTTCTCCGCGCTGGATGACTTGGGCGGGGTGAAGGGCGTCACCGGGGTGTCGTCGTGGCCCTGGGCCAGCTCGTGCAGCCACTGGCCGCGTTCGCCCAGCCTGCCGCGCCAGAAGGTGGCCGAGTGCTTCAGCACATCGCCCGCCGTGCGCACGCCCAGCCCGGTGAGCACCTCCAGGGTGCGCCCGCCCACGCCGGGAATCTTGCCCACGGGCAGCGCGTCGAGGAAGGCGCGCACCTGGTGCTGGTGGATGATGGTCTGGCCGCCGGGCTTGTTGTAGTCCGAGGCGATCTTGGCCAGAAAGCGCACCGGCGCAATGCCCACGGAGCAGCTGAGCTGCGTCTCGCGGCGCACCTCGGCGCGGATGGTGGCGGCCAGCTCCTCCGGCGGGCCGAAGAGCCGTTCCAGGCCCGTGGCGTCCAGGTAGGCCTCGTCCACGCTGGCCTGCTCCACCAGGGGCGAAAAGCGCTGCAGCACGGCCATGACGAGGCGGGAGAGCTCCTTGTAGCGCCACATGCGCACCGGCACGAACAGCCCGTGGGGGCACAGCTTTTTGGCCTGTGCCACGGGCATGGCCGAGCGCACGCCGAAGGCGCGGATCTCGTAGCTCGCGGCGGAGACAACCGAGCGCGGGCCATCGCCCACGGCCAGGGGGCTGCCGCGCCACTCCGGGTGGTCCAGCTGCTCCACGGAGGCGAAAAACGCGTCCATGTCGATGTGTGCGATGAAGCGCTCCGGCTCGGTGTCCTGGTGCATGGGGCAGTGGTACGACAGGACGGCGCGGAAGGGAATGGGCAGGGCCCAAGCCGGTGGCGGCGGCGCAAAAAAAGGAGCCGCCCCTGCGTTGGCAAGAGCGGCCCCGTTGTGCGGGCTTGGGCCTGTGTCGGTCTAATCCTGCATGTTGTTGATGATGCGCTTGAGCTCCTGGGCCAGGCGCGAGAGGTCGGAGACGGCCTGCGCGGACTGGTTCATGGCCTCGGCGGTCTCGCTGGCGATGCGGTTGATGTCCTCGGTGGTGTGGCTGATTTCCTCGCTGGCGGCGGACTGCTGCTCGCTGGCGGTGGCGATGCTGCGCACCTGGTCGGCCGTGCGTTCCACCATGCCCACGATCTCGCGCAGGGCCTCGCCCGACTTGCCCGCCGTGGCGGTGCTTTGCTGGATGGCGGCGGTGGTGGCCTCGGTGCCCTCGATGTTTTTCTTGGCGCTGTCCTGCACGGCCTTGATGTACGCGCCGACTTCGTTGGTGGCGGTCATGGTCTTCTCGGCCAGCTTGCGCACCTCGTCCGCCACCACGGCGAACCCGCGCCCTGCGTCGCCCGCGCGGGCGGCCTCAATGGCGGCGTTGAGGGCCAGCAGGTTGGTCTGGTCGGCAATGTCGGCGATGACGGTCATGATCTGGCCGATGCCCTGGGCCTGCTTGCCCAGCTCGCCCATGTCGACCTTGAGCGCCTCGGCGCTGGTGTTGATCTGGTTGATGGTCTTCACCACATCGTCCACCAGGCGCGCACCCTCCTGGGCCCTCGTCTTGGCCTGCTCGGCCAGTTCCGCCGCGCTGGAGGCGCTGGAGGCCACTTCCATGACCGTGGCGTTCATCTCCTCCATGGCCGTGGCGGCCTCGCCCGTGCGGGCGCGCTGCTCCTCGGTGCCGCGGCTGGACTGCTCGATCTGGGCCGAGAGTTCCTCGGAGGCGCTGGCCACCTGGTCGGAAACGGTGTTGGCCGCCGCCGCCGCGTTGGCTATCTTCTCGTTCTGCTCGGCGATGCGCTTCTGCTGGGTGCGGATGTCCGTCAGGTCGAACCACACAGCCAAGGTTCCTATGTTGTTGCCGTCAAGGTCGGTGAAGGGGGTGGAGGTGACGTCGAAGACGCGCTCCGTGCCCTTCACCGAGGTGTGGTTCGCCTCGATGTTCATGGTGCGGTTTTCACGCATGGCCTTCATGGACAGGGTCTCGCGGTTGTCGTCTTCCCACAGGAAGCCGCCGGAGGTTTGCCCGTAGTAGTCCGTGGGCTTGCCGGTTTTGTCCAGGGCCTTCAGCATCTGCTCGTTGGTGAAGGTCACCTTGTTGTTCGTGTCGAACACGGCGCAGGGCATGACGAAGCCGGAGAGCACCCCCTGGGAGAAGCCGAGCTTGTTCTTCAGCTCCGCCACCATGCCGCGGATGTTGTCCGCCAGGCTGGCCAGCTCGAACCGGAAGCTCGTGCCCAGGGAGACGGTGAAGTTGCCGTGGGCGATGTTGTTGGTGAAGGCCTCGATCTCGTTGATGGGCCTGACCACGAGCCGGTTGATGATGACGGTGATGGTGCCGATGAGCACCAGCACGATGACCAGGCCGATGCCCAGCAGGATGTTGCGCTGCATGGTGGCGGTGTGGGTCATCTCGGAAACGTAGGCGCTCATGCACACGGCCCAGCCGGTGTCCGGGTCGGTGGAGACGGTGAGGAACTTCTCCTCGCCCTTCCAGTCGTAGAACATGCTGCCGTTTTTCAGCTCCAGGGCCTTGCGGATGAACTCATGCTCGCTCAGGTCCTTGAGCATCAGGCTCTTGTCCACGGCGTGGGCGATGATGGCGCCCTTGTTGTCGACCATGAAGCCGTAGCCACGCTCGCCAAAGCGCGGCGGGTCGATGAAGGACTTGGTGAAGGTTTCCCAGCGGGGGAAGGCTCCCACGCCGCCCAGCACCTTGCCGTCCGCGCTTTTTATGGCCTTGGCCACGGAGAAGATGAACAGCTCGCCATCGCCGCTCTTGGCCTTGATGATTTTGTTGGCCACGAACAGATCCTGCCCGGCCACGACGGCCTTGACGTAGTCGCGGTCGGCGCGGCTTTGCCCGGTCAGGTCCTCCATCTTGGCGTTGTACCCGGCCAGGATGATGCCCTTGGCGTCGAACACGAAAATGGCCCAATAGTCTTTATTGGCCTTGATGTAGTCTGCCAGGCGCTCCTTGGCGCGCTTGGGGTCGCCCTCAACGGCTTCGACGATGGCTTTTTGGATGGCCAGGGTTTCCACCATGGTTTTGGTGTTGCCCATGTAGGCGTCCAGGGAAGCCTGCGTTGCGGCGGAGACCTGGTTCATGGAGCTTTGCTCCAGCTCCAGCGCCAAGTTGTACGATGACCTGGAAACGAAGATGACGATTGCCGCCACGGCGAGGACCACTGCCAGCGCCACCGAGGCGATGAGGACGCTGCTGATGCTTTTACGGAACATGAGTTCACCTCTCCCGTTGAAAAACGTTG
>JAVBYL010000391.1 GCA_030824035.1 Humidesulfovibrio sp. | reverse complement strand
CCTCCATCGCCGATGATACTGCGGTTCAATCGTGGGAAAGTAGGTCGCCGCCAAGACTTTATTTCAAAAGGCCCCGCTTATGCGGGGCCTTTTACGTTGGGGCATGGGGCGGGGGGATTACAAGGAGTAATCCTGTATTGTAATTACGTATCGGCGCTTGTTGACTCTTCCACAGCACCCCCCTATAAAAAAGGTATGGGAGCAAAAAAGTAATGAAATCCGAGGAAGCGTACCCTGTCTTGCCTTCGCCTGTCCGTGTCGACAGAGAGACCCTGCGCGCGCAGTACCGGGCCTTTGTCGGCTCGCACTGCCGTGAATTCTTCGATGCGCTCCCCAACATGATCCTGGCGCTCAACGTCAACCGTCAAATCGTTTTCGCCAACCGGGCCGCTTTGGACTTCTTCCAGGTGCCGGACATCGACAGCGCCCTTGGCATGCGTCCCGGCGAGGCGGTGGGCTGCGTCAACGCCGACATCACCCCGGAGGGGTGCGGAACCTCGCGCCACTGCCGCAACTGCGCGGCCCTTTCGGCCATCATGTCCGCAGTCGATGGCGTCCGCGACTCCCGGAAGTCCAGCATGTTGCGCCGGTCAAAAACCCACTTGGAAGGGCTGGACCTCCAGGTCGATGTCTCCCCCATTGAGGTGGAGGGCAAGGCCTACGTGGTCTTTGCCGTCACGGACATCACGCACGAGGCGCGCCGCCGCAGCATGGAACAGATTTTCTTCCACGACGTTCTGAACCTTGCCGGGGGCATCCGCGGCCTGACGGAGATTCTGAAGGACAGCGTGCCCGACACCTGCTCCTCCGAGATGGGCGTGCTGCACTCCGCCATGGAGAGCCTGGTGGATGAAATTCTCGCCCAGCGCGAGTTGACCGCTGCGGAGAGCGGTGACCTGGTGCCGGAGCTCAAGGCGCTCAATTCCGCCAATTTCTTGGAAGGCCTGGCGCAGCTTTACGTCAATTTGCCCACCGCGCGGGGGCGGACACTGCTGATTTCCCAGGAGAGTGAAGTGGTGGATTTCGTTTCCGATGGCCGTCTGCTCAAACGCGTTGTGGGGAACATGATCAAGAACGCCCTGGAGGCGGAGGGCGAAGGCGCCACCATCTCCCTGCGTTGCCGGCGCGAAGCCGACTCGCTGTGCTTCAGCGTGCATAATCCCAGCGTCATCCCCGCAAAAATTCAGGATGACATTTTCCACCGCACCGTGAGCACCAAGAGCAAGACCCGCGGCCTCGGCACCTACAGCATGATGCTGCTGGCCGAACGCTATCTGGGCGGTTCTGTGGGCTTTACTTCATCGCCTGAAGAAGGCACCTTTTTCCACATTCGCCTGCCGCGCGAGGTGCTGCCGCTGAAACCCACAGCGCAGAGCCGCGTGAATTAATCCCCGGCGCGTTTCCAGGAGCACACATCGATGCTAGATCCGCATACTTCAACGTTGTTCAGCGGCGCGGCCAGGGGGTCCGAGATGGCCTTTGGCGCAGCGGCCGAGGCCTATGGCATCGCCGAGGTGAATTTCACCTTTGATGGACACGACCCGGTGCGCGCGCAAGGCCTGCGCATGCTCTCGCCCGAGGACCTCGCGCTCAAGGACGTGAGCCTGCATTACGTTTCCCGCCTCATGGGCCGCAGCTACCCGGACGAGCCGATGTTCCGCATGCTGCTGCAGAGCATCTGCTGGCAGATAGCCTCCGGCCGCGAGGTGTTCGTGGTGGGCGAAATCATGCAGGACGGCACGGTGAAGGGCGGCACGGGTTGGGGCGCGGAGTTCGCCAAGATCTGCAACAAGCCGCTGTTCGTGTTCGACCAGGTGAAGGACGAGTGGTTCCGCTGGGACAACCGCTGGGTGGCCGCGAAGAACGTCGTCATCAGCCGGGAGAACTTCACCGGCACGGGCACGCGTTCGCTTATGGAAACCGGCCAGCGCGCCATCGCCCAACTCTTCGAGCGCAGCTTCCGCCGCGGCTAAACGCGGCCAGGGCCGCGCAGCCGCACAGCCACGGCGTTGTCGCTCTTATCGCTTAGGCGCAGGGCCGCCGGGCGGCGTTATTCGGTCCTCGTCCCCATCCACCGCCGCTTTTCCTCTGCTCAGCTCTGCTTGCGCGAACGCAAGCCCTCCAGTAGCCCGAAGCACCCGGCGAGCATCATGTCGCCCCCTGGGGCCGGGAATTCCACCGGATATTCGGCCAGCATGGTGCGGCGCGGGCCAAGCACCAGCGTCTCGGCAAAGCCCTGTGCCTCGGCCGGGAGGTCCATGTGCATGGCCCCGTGGCCCCGGTCGTCAAAAATCTCCATGAACTCCACCCCGCCTGTGCGGAAGCGGCTCAGCTGCTCCCAGAGCTTGGGTGCGTCCACCAGTCCGGTGTGGTGCTCGTACACGCCCCACACGCGCCCTCGAAACACCAGGAAGGCCACGGTGTGGCTGTTGCCGATGTTGACCAGGGTCAGCCCGCGCGCCTCGGCCCTGGCGCGGATGCCAGGCTCAAACAGCGCGCCCAGCACTGCCGCAGCACCGGTATCGGCCACCGGGCCGCCGCCGATGGAGCGGTGCAGGTCCGCCAGGCGGGTGAACTCGGCGGGGGGAGTGTCGTACAGCAGGCTCTCCGGCCTGCCCTCGGCCTCGTGCAGCAGCCGCTCCCAAAGCACAAAGCGCCCCATGCGGTTGCTCTTCCCCGGGTGGAAGCCGTGGTCTTGGGCGCAGGCCATCACCTGACCCGGCCGGTCGAGGCCCAGGGTGTCCAGGGCCGTGGCCCAGAAGGCCTGGTCGTAGTCCGCGGCGAGCAGCGCCACTGCGCCGGGGGGGCAAGTTTCCACAATCTCCATGCCCTGGCTGCGCAGGTTGTCCAGGTCGTCGGCCAGGGAGTACGCCGCCGCCGTGGTGGTGCTGATGGACAGACCGGCGGCGACATGGGCCTTTACCGCGCCGTGGAAGCCTCCGCCCATGTTGCAGCCATGCAGGTGCACGGCCTGGCCCTTTGCGGTGCAGGCGCGGATGCGCCCTCCCAGCACTCGCGCCGGTGCGGGCAGCACCAGCTTTGGGCAGTTTTCAATCTCGCGGTCCGGGTAGTACAGCAGCACGTCCTGGGTGCCGCTGCCGATGTCCAGGCAGAGGATGGGGGCGGAGGCGGCTTTGGAAGGAGCGGCCTGGAAAGCGGTGGTGGGAGCTTTTTGAAACATGCTATCCTCGCGCTGGCTAGTGGATGCGGTTGCCGTCGGGAACGTAGGCGTCCGGGGCGAGGAGCAGGATGTCGCCCTGGTCGCCGGGCTGGTCCGCCGCGCCCAGCACCAGCACCTCGGAAACAAAATCCGCCACCTTGCGCGGCGGGAAGTTCACCACAGCCACCACCTGGCGGCCCGCCAAGTCCTCGGGCCGGTAGCGCACGGTTATCTGCGCGCTGGACTGGCGCACGCCCAGGGGGCCGAAGTCGATCCACAGCTTGTAGGCGGGCTTGCGGGCCTTGGCGAAGGGTTCCGCGCGCAGGATGGTGCCCACGCGCAGGTCCAGCTGGAAAAAATCGTCGATGCTCGCCTGGGCGAGGGCTTTGGGCAAATCCATCGGGACTCCTTGGGCTGACAGTCTCACCGCCGCATGGTACACAAGGTCAGGGCGGCAGGGCAAGGCCCGGCACCCGGAAACACTGTCATTCATGGGGCCTGCCGTCCCAGGGAGTGTGCGCCATGAGTTTTCTCACCGTCTCCGCCGTCATCCTGCTTGGGCCGCCTGTGCTCATGGGCTGCCTGGCCGTGGTGGAAAACCTGCGCGCCGGGGAACTTGGCCGCGTGCGGAACCTCTGCGGCGGCAGGCTGCCCACGGCCCTGGGGCGCTCCGTGGCCAACGCCTTCTGGAGCCTGTGGCTCACGGCCCTGGCCCTGCCTTTTGGCCGGGGGAGGCAGCCGCGCCCAACGCCCTGCGCCGCGCCCCCCGTTATCCTGGTTCACGGGCTGTACCACAACCCGGCGGCCTGGTTCGTGTTCCGCAAACGCCTGGCTGCGGCTGGCTTTGGCGATGCCCGCGCCTATGCCTATTCGAGCTTCGGCCCCTCCTTTGCGCAGATCGTGTCCGACCTCGCGCAGCTGATCCGCGAGACGGCGGCCAGCACCCGCCCCCTCGCCGCACACCCCTCCTGCGGCCGGGTGCTGCTGGTGGGGCACAGCCTGGGCGGGCTGATTATCCGCGCCGCCTGCGCCGAGGCCGGGGTGGCGGAGGCCGTCGCCGGGGTGGTGACGTTGGGCACGCCGCACCGTGGCAGCACCCTGGCCGGGTTGCTGGCCCTGGGCGCGCTGGGGCGCGGCCTTGCCCCGACTGGGACTGTCGTTTCACAAGTGCGCGCCCTGCCGGTGTGCCGGGCACGGGCGCTCAGCCTGCACATCCCAACCGACGCCATGGTGCTGCCGTATTCCGGGTCGCTGCTGGACCAGCGCGAGAAGGACGCGGGCTGGATGGAGGCCTGCCTGGGGCCGATGAGCCACGTGGGCCTGCTGTACAACAAAAAAGCGGCCGCAATGGCGACCGCCTTTCTGCGGGACTGCTCCCGGGACGTGGGCAGGGGCTAGGAGCCTAGCAGCTCCGCCAGCTTGGCCTTGAGGGCCTCGGGCTTGAAGGGCTTGGTGAGGAAATCCGTGACGCCGGTCTTGGCGGCCAGGTCGCGCTGGGAGCCCTCGGACTCCGTGGTGACCATGAGGATGGGCACGTCGTCGTAGCCCAGGCTGGCGCGCAGCTTGCTCACCAGCTCCATGCC
>JAVBYL010000376.1 GCA_030824035.1 Humidesulfovibrio sp. | reverse complement strand
CGGCTCGCCCAGCGTCAGCTGCACCAGCGCCGTGGCCGGAGCGTGCTCCCTGAGCGCGGCGGCGAAGGCGTCGGTGTTTTGCGCAAGTACCGGGAAGGTTCCCCAGTGCATGGGGGCCACGCACTTGCACCCCAGGAACGAGCAGGCCACCGCCGCCTCCAGGGCGTCCATGGTGAACCACCCGCCGATGGGCACAAGGGCCAGGTCGATGTCGAAGAACCGGCGGAACAGCTTCATGTCCGAGAACAGGGCCGTATCGCCGGAGTGGTACGCGCAGTAGCCGCCGGGAAAGGTCATGATGTACCCTGCGGGTGCGCCCGTGGCCGAGGAATGCATGGCCTGCACCATCTTCACATGTACGCCATGCACGTCCACCGTGCCGCCCAGGTTCATGCCCACGATCTTGTCCGCAGCCACGCCCAGGCCCTTCATTTTGGGCACGGTGTCGAACAGGCACACCAGCATCGCGCCCGTGGCCTTGCAGATCTCTGCCGCCTGGCCCACGTGGTCGCCGTGGTCGTGGGTGATGAGGACCGCGTCCACCTTGGTGAGGCACTCCCAGCCGCAGGGCGCGGTGGGGTTGCCCTCGAAGAACGGATCGACGAGCAGGGTGATGCCGTCCGCCTCCAGCCGAAAATTGGAATGACCGTACCAGGTGAGCCGCATGTGCCGCCTCCCGCGCTTACTCGCCCCAACGGGCGAACAGGTCGTTGTCGATGCCCATCTGGTCCAGGATGCGCCCGGCCAGGTGGTTCACCATGTCCTCGATGGTCTTGGGCCGGTGGTAAAAGCCCGGGCTGGCGGGCACTATGTCCGCCCCGGCCTCCTTGGCGGCCAGCATATTCTTGATGTGCACGAGGTTGAGCGGCGTTTCGCGGGTGACGAGCACCAGCTTGCGGCCTTCCTTCAGCGTCACATCCGCCGCGCGGTGGATGAGGTTGGTGCCAAGCCCATGGGCAATGGCGCCCAGGCTGGCCATGGAGCAGGGGCAGACGATCATGCCCGCGTGCCGCCAGGAGCCGCTGGCCGGTGGCGCGGCGATGTTCTTCTCGTCGTAGCAGGCCGTGGCGTGCCGGATGATGTCGTCTGGCGTGTGGTCCGACTCCAGGGCGATGACCTGCTTGGCCGCCTCGGACAAAATGACATGAAGCTCCACGCCGGGCATGCCGCCCAGGGCACGGGCCAGGGCCACGGCGTATTGCGGGCCGCTGGCGCCCGTTACGGCGAGGAGAATGCGCTTTTTCTGCATCGTGTGCCGCCTGTTTCCGCCTCCGGCGGCCAAGGGATACCCTGGCCACCGATGGCGGAACTATTACTACAAACTCTTAGGCTACAAGCTTTAGGCTACAAACCTAATTGGGCCCACAGGCCGTCGATCTTGGCCTTGACCTTCTCGTCCATGTGCAGGGTGTCGGGCCATTCGCGGTGGTGGCCGTCCTCCGGCCCCTTCTTGGTGGCGTCGATGCCCATTTTGCCGCCGTAGAAGGCCAGGGGCGAGGCGTGGTCCAGGGCATCCAGCGGGCCTTCCAGGATGGCGATGTCGCGCCTGGGGTCCACGTTGTTGCCGATGCGCCAGAGCACCTCGGAGACGTTCTGCACGTTGATGTTCTTGTCCACCACAACGATGATCTTGGTGAACATCATCTGGCCCATGCCCCACAGCGCGTACATCACCTTGCGGGCCTGGCCGGGGTAGCGCTTGTCGATGGAGACGAAGCACAGGTTGTGGAACACGCCCTCCAGGGGCAGGTTCATGTCCACCACCTCGGGCAGCTGCTTTTTGATGAGCGGCAGGAACAGGCGCTCCGTGGCCTTGCCCATGAAGCAGTCCTCCATGGGCGGCGGCCCCACCAGGGTGGCGGGGTAGATGGCGTCGTTGCGGTGGGTGATGGCCGTGACGTGGAACACCGGGTAGTCGTCGGCCAGGGAGTAGTAGCCCGTGTGGTCGCCAAAGGGGCCTTCGCGGCGGCGCTCCTTCGGGTCCACGTAGCCCTCCAGCACAAACTGGCTGGTGGCGGGCACTTCCAGGTCCACCGTTTTGCACTTGACCAGCTCCACCGGCTGGTTGCGCAAAAAGCCCGCGAAGAGCATCTCGTCGATCTCGTCCGGGATGGGCGCGGTGGCGGCGTAGGTGACGGCCGGGTCCGGCCCGATGGCCACGGCGACTTCCAGGCGTTTGCCCAGCTTCTCGGCCAGGTGGTAGTGGTAGGCCCCGCCCTTGTGGCGGTGCCAGTGCATGCCCGTGGTGTTCTTGTCGTACACCTGCATGCGGTACATGCCCGCGTTGCGCACGCCAGTTTCCGGATTTTTGGTGAACACCACCGGAAGGGTGATGAACGGGCCCGCATCGCCGGGCCAGGTGGTGAGCACGGGCATGATGGACAGGTCCACCGCATCGCCGATGAGGACCACATCCTGGCAGCAGCCGCGCTTCACGTGGTCGGGGAAGATGTTGGTGAGCTTGGAGAGCTTGGGGATCATCTGCAGCTTCTTGATGATGCCGTCGGGCCGCTCGATCTCAAGATATTCGTGGATTCGCTCGCCCAGGGCGTCCAGGTTCTCGCTGTCCAGGGCCAGGTTCATGCGCTTGTATGAGCCGTACATGTTGGTGAGCACCGGGAACTTGGAACCCTTGACCTTGTCGAAGTACAGCGCCGGGCCGAACTTCTTGGAAACGCGGTCCGTCACCTCGGCGATCTCAAGGTACGGGTCAAGCTCCGCGCCGATGTGCTTCAGCTCGCCGCACTTGTCCAACTGCTTCAAAAAATCCTGCAAATCCTTGTAGGGCATGGAGTCCTCTCAGGGGTTGTTTTGTGCTGTGTATCCCAGGAGCGCCGCCTCTGACAAGCGACCTTGCGGCCCTGGCCCATGCGCCACCCCTTGACAGGAACCCAACACAGATTTAAACGGTGTTTGCCACATTCAAACATTGTTGGAGGAAGCATGAGCACACTCGCCACTGCCGTAATTTCCATGGGCGTAATTGCCAAGGCCGGTATTGCCGATGCCGGAACAAAGGAAAGGCTGCTTGCCGTTGCCCGGGAGACCTTTGCCGCGCGCGGGGTGAAGGAGGCCACGGTGCGCGAGATTTGCGCCAAGGCCGGGGCCAACGTAGCGGCGGTGAATTATCACTTCGGCGGCAAGGAGAAGCTGTTCATCGCCGTGCTGGCGGACTTCCTCAAGGGCGCGCAGGACATGTACCCCACGCACATGGGCCTGCCTGCCGATGCCCCCGTGAAGGACCGCCTCAAGGCGTACATACGCTCCTTGCTGTTCAAGCTGGTGGGCACGGGCGACCCCCTGTACGAGAAGCTGGGCCAGCTTTTTACGGCGGAGATGCTCGACCCCTCCGAGAGCTTCGGCGTCATCGCCGAGCAGTTCATCATGCCGCAGCACCAGGTGCTGGTGGACATAGTGCGCGAGATGCTGCCCCCCGGCGCGGAGGACCGCACGGTGCACCTGTGCGCCGCTGGCGTGGTGGGCCATTGCCTGCTGTTCGACCACGCCCGGCAGATCATCCGCCGCATGTGCCCGGAAATGGCCCTGGAAACCCTCGGCGTCGATCTTGTGGCAAATTTCGTGTTCGAGTTCGCCCTGGCGGGCATCGAACGCATGAAGCACTACAAGGGTGAATAGCATGAGCCTTGCCATCTTCCGTGAACGCAAAAAGCTGGTGATCGGCGCTGTGGCCCTTGTGGCCGTGCTGCTGCTGGCCGCCACCACCTTTTCCAAGAGCAAGGCCCAGCCAGCCGCGCCCGTGCCGGTGCGCGTGGTGGAGGTGGAGGGTGTCGCCGGTGCCTCCGGCCTTCGGTATTCCGCCAACATCAACCCGCGGGAGCAGGTGGAGCTGGCCTTCAAGGTGGGCGGCTACGTGCGCGAGATCGTCTCCATACCCGGCCCGGACGGCGTGCCGCGCGAACTGCGCGCGGGCGACCGCGTGACGCGAGGCATGGTGCTGGCCCGCCTGGACGACCAGGACCACGCCGCACGCGCCCACCAGGCCCGCGCCGCCATGGAGGAGGCCCGCGCCTCGGTGGTGCAGGCGCAGAAGGACTTTGAGCGCTCCCAGAACCTGGTGCAGGGCGGCTACCTGGCGCGGAGCGAGTTCGACCGCTCCCAGGAGCGCCACAACGTGGCCCGCGCCAAGCTCGACGGCGCACGCGCCCAGTACGAGCAGGCCAGCATCCAGCTGGCGGACTCGCAGCTGAAGTCCCCGCTGGATGGGGTGGTGGCCAGCCGTGGCGTGGAGCGCGGCACGCTGGTGGCGGGCGGAACCAAGGCCTTTGTGCTGGTGGATCTTTCCTCCGTCAAGGCGGTGTTCGGCGTGCCCGATTCCCAGCTGGTGAACGTGAAGCCCGGCGCGCCGCTGCCCGTGTTTGTGGATGCCCTGGGCGGGCGTGAGTTTGTGGGCAAGGTGACCGCCGTTTCCCCCTCGGCCGACCCGAAGAGCCGGGTGTTCGATGTGGAGGTGACCATCCCCAACCCGGACTCCGTGCTCAAGGACGGCATGATAGCCTCCGTGCACATGGAGGGCGAAGCGCAGGCGGCTGTGCAGGCGGCGGGTGAATCCGCCAGCATCCCCCTGCAGTCCGTGGTGCGCCCGCCAAACGACCCCAAGGGCTACATGGCGTATGTTGTGCTGGAGAAGGACGGCAAAAGCTACGCCCAGGCTCGGAGCATCACCCTGGGCAACGTGGCCGGGCGCACCGTGGCCGTGCTCAAGGGCCTGCGGGCAGGCGAGCG
>JAVBYL010000157.1 GCA_030824035.1 Humidesulfovibrio sp. | reverse complement strand
GGCGAAGGCCGCGCTGGTGGTGAACACCCGGCGCAGGCGCGCGCCGAAGTCCTCGGGGCTGTCCGCGTCGCGTATGGCGCGGAGCGGGGCCTTGATCTGGTCGAGCGCGCTCTGGAAGAGGTGCTGGAACAGCCCCTCCTTGCTGCCGAAGTATTGGAACACCGAGCCCTTGGCGATGCCCAGCCGCCCCACGATGCGGTTGATGCTGGCCTGGTGGTAGCCATGCTCGGCAAACTCCGTCAGCGACTCGTCGAGCACGCGCTGTCGCTTGCCGTCCGGGAGGTTGTCGAAGGTGGGTGTGGGCTTGTCCATCTGTGCTGGTTTTTCCTGTCCCGTCTGCGCTGGTTATTCCTGTTCCGTCGCGTTTTCCGGCTTGATTCCGGCGGCCTTGCCGGGTACGTTTCCAGGGCAATGACCGGGTGGTCATTTGGGTACATCCACACCGCCCCCCTGTCAATGCGTTGGTCGCCACGCCGCATAAAAATGACCCGGAGAACCGCCGATGCGCCTATCCCTGCACTATTCCCCCTGCCCCAACGACACGTTCATCTTCCATGCCCTTGCCGCCGGGCTGGTGCGCGTGCCGGGGGTGGACTTCGAGGTGCGCCTGGCCGATGTGGAGCGCCTGAACGAGGTGGCGGGCACCGGCGGCGCTGACATCTGCAAGGTGTCCGTGGCGGCTGCGGCGGCGGTGCTGGGCGAGTATCGCATCCTGCGCGCCGGCGGGGCCATGGGGCGCGGCGTCGGGCCAATCCTGGTGGGCGTGGAGGGCACGGGGCTGGAGGCGCTGCACGGCAAGCGCGTGGCCATTCCCGGCAGGCGCACCACGGCAAATCTGCTCTTCGGGCTGTTGTGCAAGGCCCGGGGCATCGTGCCGGAGCTGGTGGAGCTGGTGTACGACGAGGTCATGCCCGCCGTGAAGGCCGGGGACTGCGCGGCCGGTGTGGTCATCCACGAGGGGCGCTTCACCTTTGCCCAGCAGGGCCTTGCCCGCCTGCTGGACCTGGGCGCCTGGTGGGAGGAGGCCTACGGCCTGCCCATCCCGCTGGGCTGCATCGTGATGCGCCGCAGCCTGGGGGTGGAGCTGGCGGGGGCGGTGGACGAGGGCATCCGCGCCAGCCTGCGGCACGCCAGAATGCACCCGGAGGCCGGGCGCGAATATATCCGCCAGCACGCCCAGGAGATGGACGAGGCCGTCATCCGCCAGCACATCGGCACTTTTGTGACGGACCACAGCCTGGACATCGGCCACGAGGGCGAGGCCGCGATTCTGGCGCTGCTCACCGAGGCCCAGGGTGGGAAAAAAGCGCCCGAGGATGTTTTTTTGCCGGAACAGGGCGCAGGGGCTTGACCTTTCCTCCTGATTCGGCGTAGCTTTTTCTCAACGTAACGGAACCCAAACCTGCGAGACCCCGACGATGCACCGCGCGACGACGATCAGCACCCAGACCTCCGTGGTCCTGCCCATTATCGTCGTAGTAGCCGTCGTAGTCGACAACGCGTCGTAGCGGGCAGTTCCTTATCAGGCAACCACAACCCCCGTCGGCGCGAGTCGGCGGGGGTTTCTTTTTTCCGCAGCAGCGGGAAAAATCCCACCCCACCTGACCGCGCCAGGGGCACCCTCCAAGGAGGAGTGTCATGGCACAGATGAACGGAGCGGAGCTCACCATCCGCCTGCTGGAGCGGCAAGGCATTACCATTCTTGCGGGCATACCCGGCGGGGCCAACCTGCCGCTGTACGACGCCCTGGGCAAAAGCCGCGTCATCCGCCACGTGCTGGCCCGCCACGAGCAGGGCGCGGGCTTCATCGCCCAGGGGCAGGCCCGCAGCACCGGCAAGCCCGCCGTGTTCTTCGCCACCTCCGGCCCTGGGGCCACCAACACCCTTACGGCCATAGCCGACGCCAAGCTCGACTCCGTGCCCATCATCTGCATCACCGGGCAGGTGCCCCGCGCCCTCATCGGCACGGACGCCTTCCAGGAGGTGGACATCTACGGCATGAGCATCCCCGTGACCAAGCACAACTTCCTGGTGCGCAGCGTGGAGGAGTTGGCCCGCGTCATTCCGGAGGCCTTCCGCATCGCCATGAGCGGACGGCCCGGCCCGGTGTTGGTGGACATCCCCAAGGACGTGCAGACCGCGCTCATCGACCTGGACACCCTGCCGGACCCGGGCGCGCCCGACCCCTGCGAGGCCCCGGACGCCGAGGCGCTGGGCCAGGCAGCGCGCATGCTGGCGGAGTCGAAACGGCCCATCCTGATGCTGGGCGGCGGTGTGGCGGCCTCCGGCGCGGGGGAGCTGGCCCGGCGCTTTGCCGAGGCCGCGCAGTTGCCCGCGACCATGTCGCTGCTGGGGCTTGGCGTGCTGCCGGACGCCCACCCGCTGAATCTGGGCATGCTGGGCATGCACGGCACCCGCTGCGCCAATATGCTGATGGAGGAGTGCGACCTGCTGGTGGTGGCGGGGGCGCGCCTGGACGACCGCGCCACGGGCCGCCTGGAGCGCTTCTGCCCTGGGGCCAAGCTCATCCACATGGACATTGACCAGAGCGAGCTGGACAAGCTCAAGCAGACGCATCTGGCCATCACCGGCGATATCGCCGCTATTTTGGGCGCGCTTATGCCGCTCTTGCAGGCCCCGGCCCGGGGCAAGTGGCTGGAGCGCGTGGAGCAGTGCAAGCTGGAGCATCCCTCGCAGTTCCCCGGCCTCGACGACCCGCGCACGCCCTACGGCCTGGTGCGCTGCACGGGCGAGATTCTGGCTCAAGGAGAGATTCTGGGCCAGGGGGCCATCGTGGCCACGGATGTGGGCCAGCACCAGATGCGCACGGCCCAGGCCTACCCGGACCTCAAGCCCCGGCGCTGGCTCACCTCCGGGGGGCTGGGCACCATGGGCTTCGGCCTGCCCACGGCCATCGGCGCGGCCCTGGCCAACCCGGACCGCACGGTGGTCTGCTTCACCGGCGATGGCAGCCTGCAGATGAACATTCAGGAGTTGGCCACGGCGGCGGAAACCGGCGTGAACGTGAAGATCGTGCTTGCAAACAACAACGGCCTGGGCCTGGTGCAGCAGCAGCAGGACCTGTTCTACGAGCGGCGCATCTTCGCCTCCAGCTACCGGCTGCGCGTGGACTTCATGCGCATTGCCGAGGGCTTCGGCGTGCGCGCGGTGGACCTTTCCACCAGCCGCGACCCCAGGGCCGACCTGGAGCGCGCCTTGAAGCGGGAGGGGCCGTGCCTCATCCACGTGCCCGTGGCGGCGGAGGAGAACGTGTACCCCATGGTGCCGCCGGGCGGGGCCAACAGCGAGATGATCGACCCGGAGCGCGCGGAAGCCAATGGAGGAAACGGCCATGACTAGCACCACGGAAGCGAAACTCACGGCGCTCATGCTCACGGTGAACAACCATCCCGGCGTCATGTCGCACATCTGCGGACTGTTCGCCCGGCGGGCCTTCAACGTGGAGGGCATCCTGTGCACGCCGCTGACTGGCGGTGGCACGAGCCGCATCTGGCTGCTGGTGCCGCAGGACGAACGCCTGGAGCAGATGATCCGCCAGGTTCGCAAGCTGCACGATGTGCTGGAGGTGCTGGCCTATGCCTCGGACGAGAGCGCTCTGGCGCGCATGGGCGCCTGCATGGAGGCCTGGGAGCCGGGGGGCGCGCCGAAAGTCTGAGTTACGGAAGAACTCGTTAGAATGGGGGAGGGCCTGGGCTGCTCGGTGGCCCTGTCCTTGCCCTGCTCTTGGACTCTACCCCTCGGCTTGCTTGTTTTCGGCCAGCCTTTCCTCGGCCAGCTTTTCTTCAGCCAGCTCTGCCTCGGCCAAAACCTTGGCGCGCTTGCGGGCCTTGCGCTCCGCCGGGTCCTGGCTGACGAACACGCCGCAGAGCACCAGCGCGCTGGCCAGGTACTGGCCCAGGTTGAACACCTCGCCCAGCACCAGCCGCGCCATGATGACCGTGGCCACGGGGATGAGGTTGATGAAGGCCGAGGCTTGGCTGGCCGGGATTTTGCTCACGCCGTAGCTGTACAGGCCGTAAGCTCCCAGCGTTATGGCCGCGCCCAGGTACAGCACGGAAAGCGCCGGGACGAGCACGAACTCCGTGGGCAGCCTTTGGCCGGGCAGGAACATGAGCGGCAGGAAAAACACGCAGCCGATGAGCGCCTGCACCGCCGTGAGGTACATGGGCGAGTAGCGGGCGGAGAGCTTTTTGAGCAGGATGGTGTAGCCCGTGGCGCAGCACATGGCCAAAAATTCCAGGAAGTTGCCTAAGGCGGGGTTGGGGGCGTCCTCCGTGGCCGTGGAGCCAAGGGAGAGCATGGCCGCGCCGGCCACCGCCAGGCCGAAGCCGGTCAGGGTGCGGCCCGTCACCTTCTCCTTGAGGATGAAATGCGCCCCCACGGCCACCATGAGCGGCAGCATGGCCACGATCATGCCCGCCTGGGCGGCCTCGGTGTTCTTGATGGCCGCTGTTTCGAAGAGAAAGTACAGGCAGGGCTCGAACAGCGCCATGAGCAGGATGGGCTTCCAGTCGCCCCTGTGGTAGGGGTGCTCGCGGAAACCGCGCGCCAGGGGCAGAAAGCACACGCAGGCGATGAACATGCGCCCGAAGAGCACGAACATGGGGTCGTACGCCTGGAAGGCCAGCTTGAAGGCGATGAACGCGCTGGCCCAAAGGATGCTGGCGGCGGTGAGCGCCAAAATGGGCAAAAGCGCGGCGCGCCGTGCCTCGGTCATGTTTCCGCCTCCCCCATGTGCCT
>JAVBYL010000214.1 GCA_030824035.1 Humidesulfovibrio sp. | reverse complement strand
GGACTTGGGCGAGGGAGGCCTGCGCTGGCAGGGCTTTCCCCTGGGCCAAACGACAGGGGGCAAAGAGGTCGGGGGTAAAGAGGTCGGCGGCAGGGAGACGGGCGGCAAAAAACCCGGCGGCAAAAATCTGCGCCCCGGCAAGGGCGGCAAGGACAGGGAGCCGGAGCGCGGCAGACCCTCCGCCGCGAGACTGAAGTTCGACCCGCGCCTGCGCGCCCTGCTGCCCCCGGCCCACGCCCTTGCCCCGGAGCAGCGCCTGGACGTGGACGACACCGCCCCGCTGCTGGACCTGCTTGCCGGGCGCAGCCTGGGAGCCCCCAGGGAGGCCTCCGGCGGCCCCACGGGCCTGTACTTCCAGGGGCTGCCCCTGGGCTGGCTCACGCGCAAGGGGGCGCGCCTGCTCTGGTCCGACAGGTAGGCAAACACAAGTTTTTCCGGGCGGATGAAAAAAAACTGAAAAAAACCTTTGACAGCCACCCGCCCCTGTGGCAAACACCACTTCTCCGTGGCGGGCAGCCACTGAAGACGATCCGGAGCCACACACCGGGATGCCTTCGGAAGAGTTGCTCTTACCCCCCCGGGCGGATAGCTCAGTTGGCAGAGCATCGGCCTTACAAGCCGGGGGTCGCAGGTTCGAGCCCTGTTCCGCCCACCACAGAGACCCTACAGTGCGGAGCGGTAGTTAAGTTGGTTATAACGCCGGCCTGTCACGTCGGAGGGCGCGAGTTCAAGTCTCGTCCGCTCCGCCAGCACTGTCCAGGGCCGAACTCGCAAGAGTTCGGCCCTTTTCCTTTTGCACGCCCTTCCGGCTGCTCTTCTGCCCTACCCTTCATCCGACCCTTTGCCCGACCTTCTGCCCGGCACCCCATCTCGTCCCATGCTTCCCTCCCCCTTCCCACCCGCGCGGAAAAGGTCTAGGGAAGAATCATACGCATTCCCCTTCGGAGGTATCACATGACGGAACGCACCGGACTGGTCACCATCCACGGCAACCCCCTCACCCTGCTGGGCCCGGCCCTGAAGGCGGGGGACAAAGCCCCTGACTTCAGCCTTCTTACCAACGACCTGGCACCCGCCACCCTCGCCGACTACGCCGGGCAGGCCCTGGCCCTGGTCAGCGTGCCCTCCCTGGACACCCCCGTGTGCGACATGGAGACGCGCCGCTTCAACACCGAGGCCGCCAAGCTGGGCGAGGGCGTCAAAATCCTCACCATCAGCATGGACCTGCCCTTTGCCCAAAAACGCTGGTGCGGGGCCGCTGGCATCGACAAGGTGCAAACCCTCTCCGACCACCGCGAGGCCAACTTCGGCCTCAACTACGGCGTGCTCATCAAGGAGCTGCGCCTGCTGGCCCGGGCCGTGTTCGTTGTGGACCGCGCCGGGGTGCTCACCTACGTGGAAATCGTGCCCGAGGTGACCCAGGAGCCCTTCTATGGCGGCGTGCTGGCCGCGCTGACCAAGGCCGCCGGCTAACCTCGGCATACCGCCCCCTCCCAAAGCAAAAGGCCTGGCTGCGGTGCTCCCGCGTCCAGGCCTTTTTTGCGCGTGCCGTGGCAGTCGCCGGGGGCCGCTATTCCCCGAACAGCCCCTGCAACGCCCCCACGGCGCTCACCACCGAGCCGGGGCTGACGTTGGCAGAGACCTTGGCCGAGGTCTTGGTGCTGGTTGTGGTGGTGGTGCGGGAGCCATCCGCCCCGTAGCTGGTGCTGGACTTGGTGGAGCCGGAGGAGCCCACATCCCAGCTCTTGGTGGCCGAGGGCACGGTGGTTTGCCCCAGAGCGCGCATGGTCTCCTGCCGGGAGATGTCCTCCGCCTCCGAGCCGGGAGGCGGCGTTTGGCCCAGGGTGGCCGCTTCATCCGAACCGGCGGCCCGCTGCTGAAGGCCTTGACCCGCCACGGCCCACTCGCCGCGCCCCACGCGCTGGGCCGGGGCATGCGCCGTGCTGGTTTGCCCACCCTGGCGCACGGCCAGGGTGAACCAGCGCACCACCTCGCCGCTGGCCTTGATGGTGGCGGGCTCCGGCACCATGGAATAGGCCAGGCGGGTCTCCGGGTTGGTCCACACCGTGGGCTCGCCACTGCGGCTGCCCTCCAGGGAGTTCTCCAGCATCTGCTCGTCGCCGGGGGTCATGCTGGCAAGCAGGCTGCCCATGCTGACCACGTTTCCCTGGGCTGGCGTCTGAACCTGGGCCTGCGGCTGGACCTGCTGGCCGGAGGGTGAAGACTGCGAGGGCGAGGACGTGGGCATGGCAACCGGCGCCACCGGGAAGCCGCCCTGGGGCATCATGCGCACGCTGACGGTGGAAGGCACCAGCACGTAAGCCTCGCCGGTCTCCTCCTGGCGGTTGATGGACTGCACCCCGCCGCCCACGCCCCAGCTGGCGTCCTTGAAGAAATTCCCGTTGCGCACGCCCTCGTTGATTGCGTTGAGCATCACCTTGTTCGTCAGGTATTGGCGCTTGATGAGCACATCCTTCTGCCGGTAGCCTTCCCTGGTCAGGGTCAGGATGTGGTCCTGGTTGCGCTCCAGGTCCACCTTGCACGGGGTGACGCAGGCGGGCTTGCCGTCCACGCTGAGGTTCACGCCACCGGGATCAGTGGAAACAGGCACGGGCTGGGTGAGCACCTGCGGAGCGCAGGCGGTGAGCAGCAGCAGGGGCAGGGCCAAAAGGTGGCGGTGTCGCATGGCAGGCTCCTTGGGCGTGGGGGAAGGGCAATCAATGCCCGGCTTCCACCACGGGGTTTTCGGGCATGGTGGAAAGCAGCCAGGACAGACGCGCCAGCAGCAGGCCGCCCAGCACGCTGAGCACCGCTCCGGCGACGATGAGCGCGGGGTCGAAGTCCACGGTGTCGATATCCGGCATGCGGATGATGTACACGGACACCTCCACGAACAGGCCCACAAGCAGCAGGAACAGGCCGTAGTCGTGGCAGTACTGGTCCGCCGCGGTTTGCTGCGGGGTGCGCCCGGCGGGGTAGATGCCCAGCATGCGCATCAGGTTCTCCCGTTCCTCCAGGGCCACGCCAAAGGCCACCATGATGGTGCCCAGCCCCTCCAGAATCTCCTCCATGTGGTGCTGGAAGGCCTCCATCTGCAGGGCCTTGCCGGAAATGTCCCACACGCCTTGGATCATGAGGAAGGCGAGCAGGAGGTTGACCAGGGCGATGGCCTGGCGGCTGGTGAGGGCGGTGAGGAACTGCTTGGGCATGGGGGGCCTCGCGTTGTGGAATGGTGGTCGGAATATGCCACGGGACGCTGTTTCTGGCAACCTTGGCATCGGCTTGGGCGCTTATTGCAGCCCTGGCGCGGGCGCTTCTTGCCGCGAAGGAGCGGATGGGCATATGCTGGCGGGACGTGGCCAAGGCCAAGGACAGGGACAAGAGCAAGGACAAGAGCAAGGACAAGGCCTGGAGCGAGGGGGGCGGCATGGACGAGGGCATCAGGCACGAGGCGGTGCGCATGGTGGCGCAGGCGGTGTCCAGCGCCCTGCGTGCCGGGCTGGGGCTGGACGCGCACACCCTGCAGGCCCTGCGCGAGGCGACAGGGGCGGCAGATACGACAGGGGCGACAGAAGTCATCGGGCTGGCGCTGCACGGCCGCGACACCTCGGAGCTTGCGCCCCTGGCCGCCCTGCTGTTTTCGCCGGATGCCGACCTGCGGCAGCGCCTGGAGCCGGAACTGGCGCGCCAGGACCTGAACGCGGCGGAGGCCGAGGCCTTGGCCGGGCTGCTGGCGCAGTGGGCCGAGGACGGCGCGCTCCCGGTGGCGTTACTGCTGCCCGTGACGTTGCTGCCCGTGACGCTGCCGCCACAGGACCAGCGCCTCACCCTGGCTCCCACACCGGAGGAGGCCAGCGCCCTGGCCCGCCGCTTGCGGCCGGAGGCCACGGCCCCTGCGGAACTGCGGGAGATCTTGGCGCGCCGTCTGGGCAAGGCCTCGCCCTTGACGGGCAGGCTGGGCGTGCTGCTGCGGCAGTGCCGCCTGGAGTGGACGCCGGAGCGCGTGTTTTTCCTGGCCACCCTGCTGGAGCGGGCGGAGGTGGGCGTGACGGATATGGGCATGGCGGAGGGGTCGATGTCTGACCAGGCGGACGACCTGCCCGCGCTCATCGCCTGGGCCGCGAGGTTCCTGGACATCTGCGGCAGCCCCCTGCGCCCTCGGGAGCAGCTGGCCGCGCGGCGGCAGGCCCTGGAGGCGCAGCTGCGCCAGGCCCAGTTTGCGGAGCAGGCAGCCGAGGCGGGCAGCTACGAGGTGCGCATGTCCCAGGGCCTGCGCATGGGCCATGTGCATGGGCCGGAGGTCCAGGCCGAGCTGGCGCTGCTGGACCGCGCCTGTACGCTGGTGCTCGGGGTGGCCGAGTCGGACCTGGCCCGGCTTGCCGCCCAGGGCGGGCCTGGCATGCGCGATAATGACATGTGCGATCTGGGCAGTGCTGAAAACGCGGAGGAGCTGCTGGCGCTGCTGGCCGCCACACGCGACGCGTAGCGCACAAAAAAGTGCGGCGCGACCCCGGGTGTACAGGATCGCGCCGCCAACGGAGGAGAGGGGTCTGGGACTATGCGAGGGGGGTTCGGAGGCCCCCCGGATCGCTACTGCCTGGAAATCTACTCAGCCTTCTTCTCGGCTTTCTTCTCGGCCTTGGCAGCCTTCTTGACGGCCTTCTTCTCAGCCTTGACGGCCTTCTTCTCAGCCTTCACCTCGGCCTTCTCAGCCTTGGCATCAGCCTTCATCTCGGCGGCGGGCGGGGTGGCCGGCGTGGCGGGGGTGGCCGGGTTGGCGGCGAAGGC
>JAVBYL010000182.1 GCA_030824035.1 Humidesulfovibrio sp. | reverse complement strand
GCGCGGGCCTGGTCCACATTCTTGCGGCCCACGTCGAGCATCTCGCGCATGGCCTCCGGGTGGTTGGCCTGCATGGTGTTGGCCCCGCCGAAAAACTTCACCACCAGGTCCGCCGCGCGCATGCCGCGTGCGCGGAACCGCTCCACCATGGTGGCCACGGCGAGGTCCGCGAACAGGCAGGGCCGCTGATTCTTGCGCAGGGAGTGCTCCGGCAGCATGGCGTGGAACATGCCGCCCACCTTGCGGCCGGGGTGGAAGAACGTGACGCTGACGCAGCTGCCCAGCACGGTGGCGAACAGCACGGGCTTGAGCGACAGGCAGCAGTCCCCGATGCCCACGTGGGCGGTGGGCAGGTGCGGGTGGGGGGTTGGCTGCCTGGGCATGGGGCTACTTGTGGATGATGATGTCGCCGTAGATGGCCTTCTTGCCGCCTGCGGACGCGGGCTGGGCCGCCGGGGGCGACTGGCCGAGCTGCCGGGCGATCTCCTCTTCCGAGGGGGAATTGGCCCCCTGCGCGCCCAGGGCGGTTTTCAGGGAGTTGATGGCCGCCGCGGGCGACTGGCCCAGAACCTGGGCGTTCGGCCCGGCCGGGGGCAGGGGAAAGGCCTTGGCCGCTCCCGCCCCGACCTCTGCCGCGAGGCCCACGGAGGCAGGGGCAAGCACCAGCAGGGACGACAGCGCGACGGCGGCGCGAAAAAGTGGGCGTTTCATGGTGCCTCCGGGTTCATCAGGGCGCGCCGTTGGCCAGGGCGGCAACCTGGGCCGCCGTCAGCGCGGAGTTGTACAGGTATACATCGTCGATGAGGCCGGTAAAGGGGCCCGTGGTGGTTTGAATGGCGCACATGTACAGCGCGCCGCCGCTGTTTCTTGCCACCAGGGTGCTCCCCGCATCGGCCACCAGGGCGCCATTGACGTACAGCTTGAGGTTATTGCCAACGCCCCAGGTGGCGGCCACGTGGTACCAGCGGCCCTGCGTCGGCTTCACCGGGGCCTTCACCTGGCGCGTCGTCGTGTTGTCCTGGCGCAGCAGGAAGATGAGATCGCCGTTGGCGTCGAACTGCATGCTGTAGGCCTCGGAGCTCGTGGCCGCGTTGCCCTTGTGCAAAAGACCCGCGCCCGCGTTGGACGCGCCCGTGTTGTTCGGGTCCATGTTGAACCAGAGCGAGGCCGTGCCCGCCGTGCGCAGATCCAGCTTGTTGGTGTCGCTGGCCTGCACATACATGGTGCCGTTGCAGTTCAGGGCGGAGCCATTGGGCGTGGCGATGCCGGAAACCCAGTAGTTGTTGGTGTTCGGCCCGGTGACGGAGTTGGTGATGGCCCCGTTGCGCGGGCTGGTGTGGATGTCAGTAACGGTGGTGCCCGCGTTGTTGTACATGGGCCACGCCGCCACATAGCCCGCCGGGATGCTCATGGTGGGGGCCGTGGTCTTGAAGCTCAGGTAAAAGTTGGACACGACGATGTTCTGCTTGGCCGCGCCCGTGGCCTCGGTCCAGCCGAAGAGCACCTTGTTCAGCCCCGTGTTCATGCTGGAGTTCAAGTAGAAAACCCTGGTCATGTCCGGCAGGCTCACAGTGTAGTCCTGCTTGGTGTCCCCATACTCGCGCGGCATGGGCGTGTCGCGTATCCAGGTTTTGAGCATGTAGCAGTAGGTGCTCGCCGCGCTGGTGGTGGAAAACCGCGTCAGCTCGTGGCGGATGTAATACTTGACGCCGCTGCGCAGCCAATCGCCCACGCCCGGCTTGTAATAGTACCCGTGCCTGCCGCTGCCCAAGCCGTCCAGGTCCTGGTAGGAGATGGGCTCGCCATCGCTGCCGCTGCCCGCGCCGCCGGTGCTACCCAAGGCGTGGCGGTTGTCGTCGTACACCTCAGGGTGGGCGATAGTCCGGCCGCCACTCGTGACAGAGCCAAGCGCCACGTTGCCGCCCCAGAACACATAGGCCATGTGGTCGGAATTTCTATTTTCCGTCCACTGGTCGGTGTTCAAGAAGTCCTTATCGAAGCGGCTGTCCGCGCTGTAGCTCGTCGCCCCCCCCCTGTTCCGCCAGGTGTCCAGCTCCAGGCCGATCTTCGGCGGGCGGATGCCATAGCCGTTCATGGCCGCCGGCCCCGCGCCAGCCCAGCCGATGAGCTCGCCCATGGTCGTATCGCCGCCCACACTGATGAGGGAGTTCACCGTGCCGCCGATGAGGCCAAAGACAAGGCCGTCCGCCTGGGAAGCGTTGTCCCACTGCACTTCGAAGTAGGAGCGCATGCCCGCGTTCAGGTTGCAGGACCCGTTCAGGCAGCCCGTGGAATTGCCCGCATACCAAATGGCCGCGGCGTTGCCGCCCTGGTCCAGGCGACCAAAGGATATGGTGTTGCCCACCACCCTGATGGCCGAGTTGGTGGGATCGCCCGCAAGCTCGGTGGTTCGGAAAAAGGCGTCGACCAGATTGGAGAAGTCGATGTCTCCCTCTCCTGGCGCGGCAAGGTTGCCCACGTTGAGGGATTCCGAGGCCAGGGCGTTGATGGGCACGCTGCCGGTGCAGCCGTTGCCCGTGGCGTTCACCTGCAGGTTGCCCAGGCCGTCGGGGCCGATGCTGACGGTGAACGTGCCCGCGCTGCCGAGGGAAAAGGGCACGTTGTTGATGGCGGTGATGGCATCGGCCAGCTGTTGCGCCGTGGTGGCCGCGCGCAAACGCGCCGCGGCGAAGCGCAGGCCGCTCTCGGCCATCATGCGCGAGGCGGTGGTGCAGTTTGGCGCAAGGGTTCCGCGCCAGGCCGAGCCCATGTAGCTGGCCCCCGCCATGGCCAATACGCCGAAGCTGACCAGCCCGATGATGAGATACAGCACAATGCCGCCGCGCTGGGAGGGCGCAATGGCGGGGCCCAAAACGGGGCGCGGAATAATGCGTGCAGGGCGGTTCGGCGTCATGGGCGCTCCCTATGGGGCCGCGGGGGTAATGGTGTTGCCGCGCGGCTTGATGGTGACGGTGAACGTTTGCGAGGTGCTCTGCTGCGCAAAGCTCACCGTGAGCAGGCTGCCCGCCCCGACGCCGGAAAAGCTCATGGCGCAGCTGCCTATGCCCGCTATGAGCGTGCGCGCCGTGCCGCCAGCCGCCGGGGTGATGCTGATTTCGCCCGTGGCGGAGGCATAGGCCAGGGTGCGCTGCCCGGTGAGGGCGCTGGAGGTGTACACAATGCTCACGTCCGGCCCGGTGGAGTCCACCTGGATGGCCGTGCTCGCTCCGCCCGCGCCCAGGGCGTCGCGCAGCTCCACGGAAATGCGCTCCAGGGCCATCTCCGCCGCCATGCCCGCCTCCTCGTTCACGCGGGCCTGCAGCGCGCCCTTGGTGCCGGAGACGAAGAACATCCCGCCCAGGCCCGCCAGCACGCCAAGCAGCACTACAACGGAGATGAGTTCGATGAGGGTGAATCCGGCCTGGCGTCGCATGGTCGTCCTAGTATTTCACAACGGCGTCGGCGGTGTTCAGTCGCGCCTGGGTCAGCAGGGTTGTCACGCTCTGCCCGCCCACGGTGGAGGTGACGAGAATACCGGCCACCCCGTCCACGGTCGTATCGGTGATGGTGAGGGTGGCGTTGTTGGGGAACTGGGCCTTCACGGCGTCCAGCGTGCCGGAGATGTTGCCGTTCACGTGGCCCACGTAGAAGCCGATGACCGTCTCCACCGTGGCCTCGGCCTGGGCGGAGTCCCGCGCGGCGGCAACGGGGGAGAAGCTGCGCAAAAAGCTGGTGCCGAGCATCTGCACCGTGAGCAGGCCCAGGAACGCGGCAATAAGCACGATGACGATGACCTCGATGAGGGTGAAGCCCCGGGCGGAGTTATGCCGCAAGGGGGAAGATTGCCGTGGTGTAGATTTGCGTCGTGATGTGGACTGTCGCACGCCGTGCCCCCTAGGGAATGTAGCCCGTGACCGGGGTGATGACGAGGGTTTGGGACTGGCCGTCCGCCTGGATGGTGAGGCTGGCCGGAGCGGCCAATGCGCCGGAGGCATCATAGGGTACGCCGTAACGGTCGAAATAGATGGTGAAGGGCGTCACGGTCATCTGCTTGGCGGCCATGTCCACGGCGGTGGACGACTCCCCCGGCAGGGAGACGCGCGCGCTGTCCAGGTTGGGGTTGGTGCCGTTGAAGGCCCAAAAGTGCGTGGCGTTGGCGCCCATTCCCCACGCCGAGGAACTGCCCTTGAGGGCACGCAGCTGCATGGAGCGCAGGTGGGCGCGCAGCTCGGCCACGCGGGCGGGCAGCAGCGACCCCAGGCTCATGTGGCGGGGCACAATGACTGCGGCAAGGACGCCCATGATGATGATGACGGCGATAAGCTCGATGAGGGTGAAGCCGGAGACGCACGAACCCGCGCGGGGTTTGCGCCCGCGCCCAGCCCGTCTTGCTTCAGCCGCATTCAACCCCATCCGCCTTTCCTTTGCCGGGCGCACCGCCAAGCCCGGCCTGCGGGCGCACAAAAGCACACCGCCTTCAAGGGCGGCAGGTATTGCCGTCCTTGAAGGCAGTATAGCCCCGCATCAATACGATGGCAAGGCGGTCCGGGTGCTGGAGGCGCTGGCCGAAAGGAAAAACCGGCTGAAAACGCCCGATAAGGGTCGGCTTGGGCGAATTTCCAGTCAGGCCTGGTGGAGTATGCTTAGGCCTGGCGGATTTCCACGTAGCCGGGGGTGATCGAGCGGATGTGCTTTTCGCGCTGCAGCTCCACTTCCAGGCGGTTGGGGGAGGTGAACACGATCTCCTCCTTGCCGGCGCGGACGTACACAAGCTGGAATTCGGATTCGGACTTCGCTTT
>JAVBYL010000364.1 GCA_030824035.1 Humidesulfovibrio sp. | reverse complement strand
TGAAGTTCAAGCACGAAACGCCCGAGCGCGTTGAGCAGAAGCTCAAGGGATTATGAGCACGAGACACCGCCACCACACCTGGCTGGGCACGCTGCTGGCCCCCGGCAGGGCTTCCGGCTTGGCCCCTGTCCTGGCCTTCACTCTGGCCCTGGCCTGCGCCGTGTTGCTGGGAGCCTGCGCCCCGCGCGTGGAGCTGCCCGCCTACGACGACGCCGGACGTGATTTCGCCGCCTTCCGCTCCCGCTTTGCCGGGCCGGCCCCGGCCGGCAACGGCCTGGCCGTGCGCGCCGTGCTGCTGTACACCACGCCCAAGCGTTCCAACCGCACCGATGTGCAGATCTTCGGCGACTACGCCCGCCCCTTGCGCCTGGACGTGCGCGCGGGTTTCGGCTCCATGCTGGCGCTGATGCGCGAGGACGGCGCCGGCCTGCTGGCCTACTACCCGGACAAGAAGAAGGCCTACGCCCATCAGGACCCCGTCACCGGGGCGCAACTGCTCGGCATGCCCTTCCCCTTCGCCCTGCGCGACCTGGCCCTGATCCTGGCCGGGCACTTCGGCACCCTGGTGCCCGTGGAGTCCGCGCCCTCGCGGCTCATGTCCGCGCCGGGCGGCGGCTTCGCCTTCGCCTACGACCGCGGGCCGGTGCGCCTGCTGGTGCTGGACCGCCACGGCAGACCGCAGCGCATGGAAGGCCAGCTCTCCCAGTATTTCAAAACCCAGGCCGAGCGCGAGGCCCAGGCCGAGGGCGCGCCCGCGCCCGTGTTCAAGGAGCCGCGCACCTGGAGCATGGTGTTCTCCGACTATCCGGAGGAGGACGGCGACCCCGAAGGCCCGGCGCGCATCCTGACCCTGGCCCTCCCCGGAGGCGAATCCGCCGTGCTGCGCGTGCGCAACCTGGACAGCCGCAACGACCCCTGGCCCCTCAAGGCCCTTACGCTCTCCCTGCCCGCGGGCACGGGCTTCATGGCGCTGGACAGGACAACCGCGCCGCCCGAGGGCGTCACCGAAATCATCACAGGTGGAGGCGACAATGACCATGGACAATCGGGACAACCAAGAGGCTAACCCCTTGAACGCCGAGCCGGGTTCCACGCGTGAGCTGATTCCGGTGCTGGAGCCGGAGAAGCCCGGTTTCCTCGGCACCTTCACCCTGGGCCTCAGGGTCTGGGCCACGGAGATGCAGCGCATCCTGCTGGGCCAGGCCAAGCGCCACGAGGTGCGCCAGCTGGAAACCCGCCTGCGCGAGGAAATGGCCGTTCTGGGCCGCCTGGAGCAGCAGGGCGCCAGCCAGCAGAGCCCGGAGTTCAAGCTGGCCAGCCAGCAGGTCGCCATGCTCAAGTCCGAGATAGCCCGGCTGCGGCGCGAGGAAGAAGCCACCGAACCCCACGGAGGAAGATAAGATGCAGCGCACCCTTGTCATCGCCTCGGACCACGGCGGCTTTTCCATCAAGGCCGTGCTGGCGCCCATGATCCAGGCCGCGGGCTTCAACGTGGTGGACCTCGGGCCCGCCTGCACCGACTCCTGCGACTACCCGGTGTACGCCGACAAGCTCTGTCAGCACCTGCTGGCCGCCGGGGAAGACGCCCAAAACGGGCAGATGCTGGGCATCCTCATCTGCGGCACCGGCCTGGGCATGAGCATGGCCGCCAACCGCCACGCGGGCATCCGCGCCGCCGTGTGCACCTGCGAGTTCATGAGCCGCATGGCCCGCGCCCACAACAACGCCAACGTGCTGTGCCTGGGCGAGCGCGTCACCGGGCCCGGCCTGGCGGCGGAGATCACCCGCGCCTTCCTGGCCACCCCCTTTGAGGGCGGCCGCCACCTCAAGCGCGTGCAGCAGTTCGAAACCGTGCCCCAGCCCTAGTTCTCCGCATATTTTTCGCGCACAAAATCCGGCCACCGGCCATTAAACATTGAGGTTCTTTTCATGCAGCAGACCGTCGCTCCCGACCAGCTTGTGGTGAACACCCTTCGCGGCATCATCATGGATGCCTCCCGCTCGGCCAATTCCGGCCACCCCGGCGGGGCCATGTCCTCGGCGGATTTCGCCTCGGTGCTCTACTCGGAGTTCCTGAACTTCGACCCGGACCGCGCCACCTGGTTCAACCGTGACCGCTTTGTGCTCTCCGCCGGGCACGAGTCCGCACTGCTGTACGGCCTGCTGCACCTGGCGGGCTTCATTGACACCACCGACCTGCAGGGCTTCCGCCAGCTGGGCAGCCGCACCCCGGGCCACCCGGAGCACGATGTGACCCCCGGCGTGGAGGCCACCACCGGCCCTCTGGGCCAGGGCTTCGGCATGGCCGTGGGCATGGCCGTCACCGAGCAGTTCCTGCGCGCCAAGGTGGGCAAGGACATCATCGACCACCACACCTACGTGCTGACCAGCGACGGCGACATGCAGGAGCCCATCGTGCAGGGCGCGGCCAGCCTGGCCGGACTGTGGGGCCTGGGCAAGCTCATCTGCTACTACGACTCGAACAAGGTGCAGCTGGCCGGACCCGTGAGCCGCGTGGACCGCACCGACTACGCCAAGCTGTTCGCCGCCATGGGCTGGCACGTGCAGGAGGTGGACGGCCACGACCGCGACGCCATCCGCGCGGCCATCACCAAGGCCAAGGGCCAAAAGAAGAAGCCCAGCCTCATCATCGGCCACACCGTGATGGCCAAGGGCGCGGCCACCCGCGAGGGCGACTTCGGCACCCACGGCGAGCCCCTGCCCGCCGAGGAGATCGCCGCCACCAAGAAGGGCATGTGCCTCATGGAAGGCGCCTGCTTCCAGGTGCCGGACGAAGCCCGCGCCCACTTCCAGGCCCGCTACCCGGAGCTGCGCGAGAACGCCAAGGCCTGGACCGAGAAGCTGGCCAGGAAGCTCAAGCGCGGCAACGCGGACCTCAAGGCCTTCTGGAAGGCCATGAACACCGGCCGCGCCGAGCTGACCCTGCCCATGCCCAGCTTTGAGCCGGGCAAGAAGGTGGCCACCCGAGCCGCCTGGGGCAGCTGCCTGAACGTGCTGAAGGACGCCCTGCCGCACCTCATGGGCGGCAGCGCGGACCTCGACCCCTCCAACCAGACCAGCAAATACCGCGACGCGGTGGGCATCTTCGCGGCGGACAACCCCACGGGCCGCAACCTGTCCTTCGGCGTGCGCGAGTTCCCCATGGCCGCCATTTTGAACGGCATGGCCCTGCACGGCGGCGTCATTCCCTTCGGCGCCACCTTCCTCACCTTCTCCGATTACTGCCGCAACGCCATCCGCATGTCGGCCCTGCAGAAGCTGCCCGTGCTGTACGTGTTCACCCACGACTCGTTCTACGTGGGCGAGGACGGCCCCACCCACCAGCCCATCGAGCATGTGGCGAGCCTGCGGCTGATTCCGGAGCTCATCGACCTGCGCCCGGCGGACGCCACCGAGACCGCCCTGTGCCTGGAAGTGGCCCTGAAGCAGACCCACAAGCCCTCGTGCATCTTCCTTACCCGCCAGGGCCTGCCCACCATGGACCCCGCGCAGTTCCCCGGCGTGGCCGAGGGCGTGAAAAAGGGCGGCTATGTGCTGAAGGACTGCCAGGGAACCCCGGACGTCATCGTCATGGGCTCCGGCAGCGAGGTCTCCCTGGCGCTGGACGCCGTGAAAATTCTGGAGGCCGAGGCCCCCTCGCGCAAGTTCCGCGTGGTCAGCATGCCCTCCCTGGCGCTTTATGAGTCCCAGAGCCAGGAATACAAGGACAGCGTGCTGCCCCCCACGGTGCTGAAGCGCGCCGCTGTGGAGGCCGGACGCCCCGAGGGCTGGCACAAGTATGTGGGCCTGGACGGGCTGGCCATGGGCATCGACCACTTTGGCGAGAGCGCCCCGGCCGAGAAGCTGGCCGAGAAGTACGGCTTTACCGCGGCCACCGTGGCCCGCAAGATTCGCGAGCGCTACTTCGGCTAAGCCCGGAGGAGATTGCGCCCCCTGATGAGGTCATACCGCCCCGGCGCGCGCGTGCGTTGCCGGGGCGTCACCCCCAAAGGAGGACACATTCATGGCGACGAAGAAGACGGCGACGAAAAAGGCCCCTGCGAAGAAGGCGGCCCCTGCGAAGAAGGCGGCCCCCGCGAAGAAACCCGCACCGGCCAAAAAGCCAGCCCCCGCCAAAAAGCCCGCTCCGGCGAAAACCGCGGCTCTGGCCAAAAAGGCCCCGGCCAAAACGACGACCAAAACGGCGGCCACGAAGAAGTCGGCCCCGGCCAAGAAGGCCACACCGGTCGGCCTGGCCGCCCCCAAGACGGCGCAGAAGCGCATCCTGATGCTCGTGGGCGACTACGTGGAGGATTACGAGGTCATGGTGCCCTTCCAGGCCCTGCTGATGCTGGGCTACGCAGTGGATGCCGTGTGCCCGGACAAGAAGGCCGGAGACATCGTCCGCACCAGCGTGCACGACTTTGAGGGCGACCAGACCTACAGCGAAAAGCGCGGGCATAATTTCAGCCTGAACAAGGACTTCGCCTCGGTGAAAACCGCCGACTACGTCGGGTTGGTCATCCCCGGCGGCCGCGCCCCGGAATACATCCGCCTGAACAAGCGCGTCATCGAGATCGTCAAGGAGTTCGACAAGGCCAAGAAGCCCATGGCGGCCATCTGCCACGGCCCGCAGGTGCTCGTCACCGCCGGGGTGCTCAAGGGCCGCACCTGCTCCGCCTACCCGGCCTGCTCACCGGACGTCATCTGCGCCGGGGGCAAGTACGCGGACATTCCCCTGGACAAGGCCCACGTGGACGGCAACCTCGTCACCGCCCCTGCCTGGCCCGCCCACCCGGACTGGATCGCCAAG
>JAVBYL010000237.1 GCA_030824035.1 Humidesulfovibrio sp. | reverse complement strand
GCCAATGTCATGGGCGTGCTCTCGCTCATCGTCTGGTCGCTCACGGTGGTCGTCAGCATCAAGTACGTCATGTTCATCCTCCGCGCCGACAACAAGGGCGAGGGGGGCGTGTTCTCCCTTTTTGCGCTGCTTCAGGGCCAACTCGCCGGGAAAAGCTCCCTCAAATACCCGCTGGTCATCTTCCTTTCCATCTTTGGCGCCGCGCTGCTGTACGGCGATGGCATCATCACACCGGCCATCTCCGTGCTTTCCGCCATGGAGGGCTTGAGCGTCGCCACCGATGCGGCCACACCGTTCATCATCCCCGGCACCTGCCTGGTCCTCATCAGCCTGTTCATGGTGCAAAAGCACGGCACGGACAGGATCGGCAAGGTCTTCGGACCGGTCATGATCCTGTGGTTCTGCACCTTGGCCATCCTGGGGCTTTTGTCCATCCTCAAGGCTCCGGAAATCCTCGCGGCCGTGAACCCATACTACGCCATACAGTTCTTTGTGGAGAACCGGCTGCATGGCATGGTCGTGCTGGGCTCCGTCGTGCTGTGCATCACCGGTGGCGAGGCGCTCTACGCCGACATGGGCCACTTCGGTCGCGCGCCCATCCGGATGTCCTGGTACGGCATGGTGCTGCCCGCGCTGCTGCTGAACTACTTCGGCCAGGGGGCGCTGCTGCTCACCCAGCCGGAAATGTCCTTCAACCCCTTTTACGGGCTGGTGCCGGAGTCGCTGCTGTATCCCATGGTCGGCCTGTCCACCCTGGCCACGGTCATTGCCTCCCAGGCCATGATTTCCGGCGTGTATTCCCTCACGCAACAGGCCGTGCAGATGGGCTTTTGCCCGCGCATACGCATCGTGAACACCTCGGCCCAAACCAAAGGCCAGATTTATCTTCCCGGCGTGAACATGGCCATGATGGTGGCCTGCCTGGGCCTTGTGCTGGCCTTCAAGAGCTCCAGCGGCCTTGCCGCGGCATACGGCATCGCCGTCACCATCGACATGACCATCACCTCCATCTTCTTTTTCTTTGTGGTGACAATGCTCTGGAAGTGGTCGCTGTGGAAGGCCCTGCCGCTGGTGGCGCTCTTCCTGCTGTTCGATCTGTCGTTCCTCGGCGCCAATTTGCTGAAGATCCTTGACGGCGGCTGGTTCACCCTCACCGTGGCCGCGCTGATCATGGTCGCCATGATTACCTGGCGCGACGGCAAGCGGGCGCTGGGCGAGCAGTTCCAGTCCATGGGCCTGCCCATCAACCTGTTCCTGGACAGCCTGGTGGCCTCCACGCGTCCCCTGCGCATCTCCGGCACAGGCGTGTTCATGTCCGTTTCCCCAACCGGCACGCCCATAACGCTGCTGCACCACTACAAGCACAACAAGGTGCTGCACGAGCAGGTGATCCTGCTGTCCATCAAGTCGGCCGAGGTCCCCTACGTGCTGAGCGCAAACCGCCTGGAGGTGACGAACCTCGGGCACGGGTTCTTCCGCATCCTGGCGCGTTACGGGTTCATGCAAACGCCAAGCGTGCCGGAGATCACGCGCCTTGCGAAGGGCCATGGCATTGACATTCAGCTGGAAAGCACCACTTTCTACCTTGGCCGGGAAACATTGCTCACGGGCGGCCCGTCCAAGATGTTCGCCTGGCGCAAGAGCCTGTTCTCGTTCATGTCGCGCAATGCCTGGAACGCCACGACATTTTTTGGTATTCCGCCGGGTAGAGTGGTGGAGCTGGGGACTCAGGTGGAGTTGTAGCAGGGCGAGGCCCAGTTGCTGGAAAAGGGTTTTCAAAACCCCACCAAAAGGGTATAGCAGATTCAACCAAACCTGTGGAGGACACCATGCTTGGTGAGCTTTTTCAGCCTATGCACCTGCTTTTGATACTCGTTATCTTTCTGCTTTTGTTCGGCCCCAGCAAGCTGCCGCAGATAGCCGCCAATCTTGGCAAGAGCATCCGTGAGTTCAAGGGCGCCCTCTCCGCTGAGGAAGAAATCAAGGTGGCCACCCCGCCGCAGCAGGCGCAGGAGCCCGCTGCCGCACAGCCCGCACAGCAGGCGGCCACCCAGGCTCCCACGCAAGCCGCGCAGCCAGCGCAGGCGGCCCAGGACGAGGCTCCCAAGCCTGACCAGAAGAACGCCTAGTGCCATTCCGGGGCGGAATCGTGGCCACGCCAATGATTCGCACGACATCCCCTTTGCCGTCATCCTCCCGCCCTGGCGGGGCGATGGCGCAAAGGGGACTCTTCCGCCCTGGTTCGTTGTCCAAAACGTGCCATAGGCCGGGGTGATCGCTTGGATTTCGTCTATCTGCTGTCTACCTACGGCTACATTGCGCTGTTCATCGGCACCTTTCTTGAGGGGGAGACCATCCTCATCATTGCCGGGTTTGCCGCCTACAACGGCCACCTTTCCCTGCCGCTGGCCATCCTGACGGCCTTTGCCGGCAGCTTCGCGGGCGACCAGACCGCGTTCTACGTGGGCCGCTACAACCGGCGGTTCCTGGAAACCAAGCTCAAAAAGTGGGAGTGCCGCATCGAGCGGGTGCACCGGCTGCTGGAAAAGCACCAGGTGCTGGTGCTGCTCACCTTCCGGTTCTTCTACGGCTTCCGCAACATCACCCCCTTCGCCGTGGGCACCTCGAACATCTCCCCGCTGCGCTTCTTCGTGCTCAACGGCATCGGCGCGGCGGTGTGGGCTGTTTCCTTCGGCCTGGGCGGCTACTACCTGGGCGATGTGCTGGAGCGCTTCCTTCAGGAGGCCAAGTGGTGGGTCGCGGGCGGGCTCTTTGGCCTCATCTGCCTCATCTGGGTCATCAAGACCGTGCGCACGCGCATGCGCCGCCCGTCTTGTTAATCTGAAGGCGTCCACCTTGGCGCATCATGGCGCGCAAGTCACAATGGAAACGATTTATATGGTGGGCATGTTGCTCAGGCGCGCTATGGCGCCCGCTGAATGGCCGGCTGCGGCAGGCTGACGCGCAGGGCGTCCCACAGCTCCAGCACCTCCAGGCCAGGGATGCCGCCAGCCAGGAAGATCGCCTGGGCGCCCCCCTGGCCCTGCCCGTAATACCCCGCGCCCAGGGGCGCATTCCCCGTCAGCATGCCGCCGCGCACCGCTATGCCCGCCATGATGCCCACCCCGTCCGAGACCGCCACCACGGGCTTGCCGCGGGTGAGCGAATCCGGGCCGGTGACCTCGCGCACGCTCACAATGTCGTACTTTGCGGAGAAATCGAGGCTCAGGCCATTGGCCAGGATCTCGGCCAGGGCCTCTTGCTCGTTGATGACGAGCAGCACGCGGGACTTTTCCAGGCCCGCCTGCAGGCCATAGCCCGCGCCGCCAACGCTCATGAAGGCCGGGGAGCTCCAGGTGCCGTCGGTCTTTCGGGCCAGCACCACGCCCTCACCGCCATGGAGCGAATAGAAGAAGCCAGCCTGATACACGCCGGGAAGAATGATGACGCCGCGCGCGTCCTCCAGCCAGTAGTCCAGGGACTGCCGGGGCGAGGCCGCGCGCATTTCGCGCAACGTGCGTGAGGCTTGGCGGATGAGGTCCGCCGCGTGGGCGCTGGGCGTGGCGGCGGCAGTGGCGGGTGATGGTGCTGAAGGGGAAGCTGTGCCCCCAGCGCGGGGGCTGCCGCAGGCGGCCAGGCACAGCGCTAGCACAACGAGCAGGGTGGGGAGGCGCTTGGGCGGCAGGACTGTCGTCATGCGGAATGCTCCTTTGCGTTTACGCACCGGCCAGGCGCGACAACACAGCCAGCCGCCGCCGCATTTCGTCCGGAGTCCCCGTGTCGCCCAGCAGGTCGCGCAGCAAGTCCACGCCTTCGAGCAGGGCCGAGATGACGTCGTCGTTCAGCGACAGCTGGCCTTTGCGCATGCGGTCCAGCACGTTTTCCAGGCTGTGGGCGGCGCGCTCCAGGCCGCGCAGGCCCAGCAGGTTCGCCCCGGCCTTCACGGAGTGCGCATCGCGGAACACGGCGTCAAGCAGGTCCGGACTGGGCGCGCCCAGGGTGCGTTCCAGCTCCAGCAGGCCAGCCTCCAAGCCTTGCAGCCGCTCGGCTGATTCCTCGGCAAAGGTGGCCAGAACCTCGGTGTCGTGTGCATGCATGGGCGTGTGTCCTTCCTGTCCTCGGCAAAAGGGATCGTGTCCGCTTCCCGCCCGCTGCGTTGATGCAGCCGCCTGTGCGGGTATTGCGTATGCGCAACAAATACCCTGCGTGGCCGGGCATGTCCAGAGAGCGGAAGCGAAACAGCCGCGAACCCTTGACGCTGTGCAGCTTTATGGGCAAATATTCCTAACAGCATAAAAGGAACCCCTGAGACTGGAGGACGACATGGCGCAGGAATTCCGGAACGACGACAGCGTGTTGCGGGCCAGGGTGGAAACGCTGACGCAGGAGCGCAAGCGCCTGGAGCTGGATGGCCTGGTGGGCGGGCTGGAAACGGTGATATACGGCGTGGACCAGGACAGGCTGGAGCCTGCCGTGGCGGATTTTCTGAATACCACCGGGTATCTGTTCGGCACCGCGCTGGAAAGCCCGGATGCCAAGTCCTGCGTGTTGCGCCTGCCCGGCTCGGCCGATTTCCTGTTCCGCAGCCGCACCGCTGGCGCGTTCCCCTTCGCCCAGGAGCCCCTGGGGCCCAAAACGCAGCATATGCCCCGCACCCGGGTGGAGACCATGGTCTTCCTGTGCCATGATGTGGAGCGCTTCGCGGCCATACAGCGGACGCGCGGCGTGCGCTTTCTCACCCCGGAGGTCGTCCGCACGGACAGCTCGCTGTTCATCCAGACCGAGCCCTCGCAGTACAGCGCGCTCTCCTTCGGCTTTGTGCAATGGACGCGCGGCAACCG
>JAVBYL010000213.1 GCA_030824035.1 Humidesulfovibrio sp. | reverse complement strand
GGACCCGTGGCGAATCCGCCGACCTGGGGCTGAAGCTGCTGGAGGCCGGGGTGCGCCACCTGCACGACCTGTAAGGCGGCCATGACTCGTCCTGTTCCCACTGAGTGCCCGCCCGGAACCTCCTGGCGGGCGCTCATGTCTCTGGCCTTCGACGAAGCCTGCCAGGCCGCGCGCGAGGGCGAGGTTCCCGTGGGTGCCGTCCTTGTTTCCGCCAGCGGCCAGGTGCTGGCCAGGGCGCACAATGCCACCATTGGAGCCCACGACCCCACTGCCCACGCCGAAATAGCCTGCCTGCGCCGGGCCGCCCTGGCTGCGGGCAACTACCGGCTGCCCGGCTCCGTCCTGGTGGTCACTCTGGAACCCTGCCTCATGTGCGTGGGCGCGCTGGTCCATGCCCGGGTGGCCGGGGTGGTTTTCGCCGCGCCCGACCCCAAGGCCGGGGCGCTGGTTTCCAACCTGGACGCCGCCGCCCTGCCCTTCCTGAACCACCGGCCCTGGGTTCTCCAGGGCGTGCTGGCGGAGGACTGCTCCGCCCTGCTCAAGCGCTTCTTCCTGTCCCGCCGCAAGCCCGCCTGATTACGATAAATTTCGATTCGAAAGTCGAAATCTATCTGTATTTGCTATTCTCATGTTCTAGATTAAATCTAGATAAAATCTAATATCTGAAGTTGTTGTTGAAGTTTTGGCATTACGACAGGCAAAAAAAACAACCAGCCACCCTGAGGTCAGGATGGCTGGCTGTGCTGTGCTTGTTTAGAGCGCTGGTTTACTGCAAATTCGGCGGCGTTCCCTACAAAAAGTCAGCGGGTATTTACAAGAAGTCAGGATCAATGGCGGCCTTGCCCCCGGCGAGCATGAGCTTGAAGTAGCGCAGGGTGCGGTCGTCCACAGGCACGATGGGGAAGCTTTTGCGGCAGGCGTCGCACTGGGTCATGGTGGGCCGGGTGGGCGCGATGAGCGGAACCTCGCGGCCGCAGTGCGGGCACTGAAACAGGAAAATGATCTCCATGCCCATGGGGCGCACGGGCATGATGGGCTTGGCGGATCCGGTCATCAGTCCTCCGCGAACAGGCTGTGGCCGGTCATGGCGGCGGGTTGTCCCACCCCCCAGGAGGCCAGGATGGTGGGGGCGATATCGCCCAATTTGCCGGGCGCGAGGGCGCGCCCCCCCTTGCCGTCGATATGAAGTAAGGGCACGGGGTTGGTGCTGTGCGCCGTCTGCGGGCCGCCCTGGGCGTCCAGCATCTCCTCGGCGTTGCCGTGGTCTGCCGTCAGGAACACCTGCCCGCCGTCAGCCAAAAAGGCTTCAACAAGCTTGCCCACGCAGGCGTCCACGGTCTCGCAGGCAGTGATGGCGGCGGGAATGATGCCCGTGTGGCCCACCATGTCGAGGTTGGCCAAGTTGCACACGCAGAGGTCGAACTCGCGCCGACGGACCAGCAGGGCCTCGGTGACTTCCGGCGCGCTCATCTGCGGCTTGTGGTCGTAGGTGGGAACCTCGCGCGGCGAGGGGATGAGCGCCCGCTCTTCGCCGGCCATGGGTTCCTCCACGCCGCAATTGAGGAAATAGGTGACGTGGGCGTACTTTTCCGTCTCGGCGATGCGCAGCTGCTTCAGGCCAAGTTGGCTCACCACCTTGCCCAGAAAGCCGTCCAACGACTGCGGCGCGAAGGCGGCGGGCAAGGGGAAGCTGGATTCGTACTGCGTCATGGTGGAAAACCCGGAGAGCTTGGGGCACAAGGGTCTGGGGAATTCCTTAAAGTCTTTCTCGAAAAAGGCTCGGCACAACTGCCGGGCTCTGTCCGCCCGGAAATTGAAGAAGAACAGGCCGTCGCCATCACCCATGACGCCCAGCGGCTTGCGGTCCGCGCCAAGCACCACGCAGGGCTTGACGAACTCGTCGGTTTCCCCGGCGGCGTAGGCGGACTGCACGGCCTCCACGGCGCTGCGCACCGCCCTGCCCTGCCCGCAAGCCAGGGCCAGGTAAGCGGGCTCGTTGCGCTCGTAGTGCTTGTCGCGGTCCATGGCGTAGTAGCGGCCCGTCACGGTGGCGATGCGCCCCACGCCCACCTCGGCCATGACGCGCTCCAGCGCCTGCACGTAGCCCAGCCCGCTGGAGGGCGGGGTGTCGCGGCCATCCAGAAAGGCATGCACGAAGACCTCCGCCAGCCCCTGGGCCTTGGCCAGCGTCAGCAGGGCGCGGATGTGGTTCTGGTGGCTGTGCACGCCGCCATCGGAAAGCAGGCCCATGAGGTGCAGGCGACCGCTACCCGCCTTGGCCCCGGCCATGAGCGCCAGCAGCGCCGGGTTGGCGGCGAAGCTCCCGTCCTCAATGGCGATGTCGATGCGGGTCATGTCCTGGTAGACGATGCGGCCCGCGCCGATGTTCATGTGCCCCACCTCGGAATTGCCCATGAAGCCTTCTGGCAGGCCCACGGCCCGGCCGGAACAGGCCAGCGAGGTGTGCGGATAGTTGGCGAAGAGCCCATCCAGCACCGGGGTGTTGGCAAGCTGCACGGCGTTGCCCTTTCCGGCCGGGGCGATCCCGAAGCCGTCGAGAATGAGCAGGAGCGTGGGTTGCACCTTAACAGGCACTTGCACCTTCGTGGGCACTTGCGCCTTCACTGGCATTACTGGGCCTCCGTGCCCGGCTCGCCAGGGGTGGCGGCCAGCCACTCCACGCGCTTGCCCTCGTTCCAAAGGCCCTCGATGTTGTAGAACTTGCGCATATCGTCCTGGAACACATGCACGATGATGTCGTTGAGGTCGATGAGGATCCAGACGCCCGTCTGGTAGCCCTCGACGCCGAAGGACAGGAACTTCTTCTCGCTCGCCATGTGCAAAACGGCGTCGGCCAAGGCCTGCACATGGCGCTGGCCCTTGCCGGAAACCACAATGAGGTGCTCGGCGATGGGGCAGATGCCCGTAACATCGAGAACTTGGATATCCTCGCCCTGCTTGTCGTACAGCAAAGTGGCGAGAGTGCGGCTCTTTTCCTCGGTGGGCATGCCGGGAAGCTCCGGCGTGCTGCGCATTTTCTTCATGATTCCCCTTGCCGCTTGCGCGGCGCATTGTCGTAGAACGTCGGACCTATGGTGTATTGATGCAGGTCTTGTACTGGAAACAGGCGCGGTGCGCAATGCGCAGTCCGCCTAGCTGGCCGAGACGTACAGCCGACCCCAGCGCAGCCACAGCCACAGCGCCGCCAGGGCGAAGGTGGCCAGGGTCACCGGCAGGCCGATGCGCAAATGCTTGCGCCAGGTGAGAAACACGCCCAGCCGCGCCGCCTGCTCCGCCACGATGAGGTTGGCGATGCTGCCAAGCAGAAACAGGTTCCCGGCCAGGGTGCTGGCCAGGGCCAGCAGCAGGCGGTCCTGCGGAGTCTGCGCCACCGGCAAAAGCAGCATCACGGCGGGCACGTTGGAAATGACGTTCGAAAGCAGCGCGGTGACGGCGAACAGCCAGGCCGGGTGCGCCAAATCGACTCCCGTTGATCCCACGGCCAGGAACAGGCGCTCCAAAAGCCCAGAGGCGAGCAGCGCGTGGTTGACCACGAACAGGCCCAGGAACAGCAGAAGCAGCTGCCAGTCCACCAGGGCGAACACCGTGCGGGAGTGCATGCGGCGGCTCACCAGCACCAGCGCGCCAGCGGCCAGCGCCAGCACCTCCCGCGGGATGGGCGTGAACAGGAACCCGAACAGCGCCGCCGCGAGCAGCAGGCCGCCCTTGAGCGCGGGCCAGGGCAGAAAGTCCTGGGCGGGCACGGGCGCAACGCTGCGCTCCAGCACCCAGTCGCCGCGCGAAAACCAGCTGATGATGCCCCAGGCCGCGAGGGTTCCGGCAACAACCGGCGGCAGCGCATCCAGCGCATAGGCGGCAAAGGGGAGCCCGCCCACCTGCCCGATGAGCATGTTCTGCGGGTTGCCGATGAGCGTTGCGGCGGAGCCGATGTTGGCCGCACAGGCCAGGCCGAGCAGGTAGGGCACGGGGTTCAGGCCGCGCTTGATGCAGCCCTCGGCCAGGATGGGCGTAAGGGCCAGGGCCACGATGTCGTTGACGAGCACGGCGGAGAGGGCCGCGCTGGCGGCCATGACCAGCAGCAGCAGCATGCGCGGGCTCAGGCTTGCGGCGGCGATGCGCCGGGCCAGCAGCGTGTAGAACCCGCTGAGGCGCAGCTGCGCGGACACGAGCATGAGCCCGAACAGCAGGCTCATGGTGGGCATGTCCACCGCCGCCCAGGCGGAGCGCGCGTCCAGCGCGCCACCGGCCAGCAGGGCGATGGCTCCGATGAGGGCCAGGGCGGTCCTGTCCAGGGCCAGGCCGGGCAACCCGCCAAAAATCATGCCCACGTACACCAGGGCGAAAACGCCAGCCACAAAGTTCTGAGACATCCTGCCCTCCGGCTGGCTAGTGTTACGGCAGCGGCGGCGGGCTGACAAGTGCATCGAGGGGGAGCGGCAAGGGCGGCGGCGAGTGCACCGGCAAGCATTGCGGCCCGCGTGGCGGCGGCAAACCAACCCTGCCAACCTTGACGGAAACCCGTGATTCGGGCAAAGCTTTTGTATGCTGAGTCATACCTCCACCCTTTGGCGCCCTTTCCGGCCGCGCTTTTAGCGGCCAGTTTTTCGTGGCGCAGAATCGGAGTGGGGCACAAGACGATTCCTAAGCCACGGACGCACGTACCGTGGCCTTTTATTGCGGGCAAACGCCCGCGCGTGCATTCCCAAACGTGCCCAAGGCGAGCCCAGGCATTTCAAGGAGGACGGGACCATGATTTTTGACGTGGAGAACGAGACCCTTCCCAGAGAGGAACTTGAGGCGCTGCAACTCAGGCGTCTGCAGAACCTCGTGACGC
>JAVBYL010000155.1 GCA_030824035.1 Humidesulfovibrio sp. | reverse complement strand
CAGCCCGGGGTTAGGCGATCCAGTCGTCGTCCGCCTCCACCGGGGCAAAGCCGCGGCGCATGGTGTTCTCGGAAACAAGGCGGGGATCCATGAACTGCAGCAGGTAGTCCGGGCCGCCGCTCTTGGAGCCCACGCCGGACATGTTGAACCCGCCGAAGGCATGGCGCTCCACCATGGCGCCCACGCTGCCCTTGTTCAGGTACAGGTTGCCCACGCGGAACTGCTTGCGGGCCTTTTCCAGGTGCTTGGGGCTGCGGGAATACACCGCGCCGGTGAGGGCGAAGCGCGTGGAGTTGGCGATGTCCAGGGCCTCGTCGAAGGTCTTGGCGCGCAGCACGGCCAGCACGGGTCCGAAGACCTCCTCCTGGGCGATGCGCATGTCCTTGGTGATGCCTTCCACGATGGTGAGCGGCGCGTAGCAGCCCTCCGCCGGGAGATCGGTGCGCTTCACCAGCACCTTGCCCTCGGAGCAGGCGATGTCCACGTACTTCAGGCAGTTCTGCTGCGCGGCCTTGTCCACCACGGGGCCCATGTAGTTGGCCGGGTCCTCGGAGGGGCCGATCTTGATGCAGGAGGCCGCCTCGGCCAGGCGCTTGGTGAAGCGCTCGTAAATGGGGTCGAGCACGATGACGCGGGAGCAGGCAGAGCACTTTTGGCCCTGGAAGCCGAAGGCCGAGTACAGCACGCCCAGCACGGCCTCGTCGAGGTCGGCGTCGTCGTCGATGATGATGGCGTTCTTGCCGCCCATTTCCGCAATGACCTTCTTGCACTGGATCTGGCCGGGCTGGAGCTTGGCGGCCTTTTCCTGGATGCGCAGGCCCACTTCCATGGAGCCGGTGAAGGCGATGACGGAAACGTCCGGGTGCTCCACCAGGGCGTCGCCCATGACGGAGCCCTTGCCGGGCAGGAAGTTGAACACGCCGTCGGGCAGGCCCGCCTCCTTGAACACCTTGGCCAGGCCATAGCCGATGACCGAGGACAGGCCGGAGGGCTTGTACACCACGGCGTTGCCGCACACGATGGCCGCCGCGGCCATGCCGCAGCTGATGGCCAGGGGGAAGTTCCAGGGTCCGATGACGGCGGTGACGCCCTTGCCCTGGTAGAAGTAGTGGTTCAGCTCGCCGGGGGCGTTGCCCATGCGGCGGGGGCCGGCCAGGCGCAGCATCTCGCGGCCGTAGTATTCCAGGAAGTCGATGGCCTCGTCCACGTCGGCGTGGGCCTGATCCCACTGCTTGCCGACCTCAAGCACCTGCAGGGCGGAGAGCTCGTCGATGTCGCGGCGCATGATGTCCGCAGCCTTGAACAGCACCTTGGCGCGGTCCAGGGGCTCCACATCGCGCCAGTCCAGGTAGGCCTTCTTGGCCACGGCCAGGGCTTCCTGGGTTTCCTTCAGCCCGGCCTGGCACACCTTGCCGATGATCTCGGAGGGCTTGGCCGGATTGTAGGAGTCCAGCGTCTCGCCGGTCTTCACTTCCTTGCCGCCGATGATGAGCGGGTAGGTTTTGCCGAACTCCGCACGCACCTTGGCCAGGGCGTTCCGCATGCCCGCGCGCGCGGCGGGAACGGTGAAGTCCACGCCCGGGGCGTTGGCGAAGGGGGCGATTCCGCCGGGGCCCATCTTGGACGCGGTCGGGGCCTTCTTGGCGGCGATTTCGCGGGCGGCGGTCTTCTCGGGGTTCTCCAGCAGGCGCTCCAGCTCCGCGCCCTCGGCAAAGCTCTGGCGCAGGAAGCTTTCGTTGGCGGTGTTCTCCAGCAGGCGGCGCACAAGGTAGGCCATGCCCGGGATCAGGTCGCCGTAGGGGCAGTACAGGCGCACGCGGCGGGCCACGTTGCGCAGGCCTTTGCGCACGGGCTCGGCCATGCCGTACAGCACCTGGAACTCGTAGCGGCTTTCGGGCACGTTCAGCGCGCTGGCCATTTCCTGCACGGCGGAAATGGTGCGGATGTTGTGCGAGGCGCAGGCGAAGTGGCAGATGTCGTGGTTTTCCATGATCATCTTGGCGATGCGCTCATAGGCCATGTCGCTCTCGGCCTTGATGGTGTAGACCGGGATTTCCCAGCCGTTCTGCTTGGCGATGACGGTCTCGGAATCCCAGTAGGCGCCCTTCACCAGGCGGATGGAGATGGGCAGGTTCTCCTTGCGGGCCCAGGAGAGCATCTCGGAAACGTCGGCGTCGGTGCTCTTCAGGTAGCACTGGAACACGATGCCCAGGTTGGCGTAGTCGCGGTGCTCCGGGGCGCTGCGCAGGCGCTTGTACAGCTCGATGGTGATTTCCTTGTACTTGAGCTGCTCCATGTCGATGCACAGAAAGCCGCCCATCTCCTTCACCTTGCGGTAAATGGGCTCGATGCGGCGGTACATGCCCTCGACGGAGTCTTCCACGGCCACGGGCTTGGCCTGGGAGTAGAAGGCGGAGGGCTTCACGGCCACGTTGACCTTGGGCGCGTTGCCCCAGTCCAGGTCGCTCTTGGCGCCGCCCTGCACATCGAGGGCATCCCACTTCTTGTACTCGGCCTGGATGGCGTCGAGCACTTCCATGTAGCCGCGCTGGTAGGCGTCGGATTCCTTCTCGTTCAGGGTGGCCTCACCCAGCAGGTCGATGACGAAGGCGAAGCCGTCCTTGCGCAACTGGCGGATGCCCTTCACGGCCTCGGAGGCCTTCTCGCCGATGATGAACTGGCGGGCCATGCTCTCGATGTTGGAGCGGATGGCCTTGTTGAGCACCATGGCCACCAGGCCGCCGCCGAAGCTGGTTTTGCCCGCGCCCCACTTGAGCACGTCCGGGATGTTGGCGTCCTTGTCGCCGAAATATTCCTCAATGTGGCGAGACAGGGACTCGTTGGTGGTGAGGTAGGGCAGAACGTCCACGAAGCGGAACATCTGGACCTTGAAGTCCTCGTTCTTCATGGCCCAGTCCATGACCTTGCCTGTCCACCAACCCTTGTTGAAGATGGACGGGGCCTCGCCGGCGATGCTTTTGAAGAACTCCTTGCCCCGGGCGATGATCTTGGGGTCAAGGCTCTGCGTGTCGATACCCATTGCTGCTACTCCTCTATGGTGTGTGTGCCGCTCGCCTGTTCGCCGGGTTGTGCGCCGGGCTGTGTGCCCAGGGGCAGGCTGCGCGATTCCTTGAGCGTGGTGAGGACCACCGTGGTGCGCGTATCGCGCACGCCGGGAATGGCCCCGAACTGTTGCAAAATGCCTTGCAGGTGCTCGGTGTCCGTGGCGCGCACCTTGACCAGGTAGGAGTCCTGCCCGGCGGTGTAGTGCACCTCAAGAACGCCCGGCACGCGCGAAAGCCCCTTGCCGATGTCGGTGGAGCCGACGCCCTCGTCGGCGCGGACAAAGGTGAAGGCCGTGAGGGTGTAGCCCACGTCCTTGGGGTTCAACACGGCCTCGAAGCCCTTGATGATGCCTTTGCGCTCCAGCTTGCGCATGCGCTCCAGCACCGCCGAGGGGGCCATGTTCACCTGACGGGCGATCTCCGCGTTGGAAGTGCGCCCGTTGTCCTGAAGAATGCTCAGTATGGTCAGGTCAATTTTGTCGATCATTCTGATAACCTTCCGTTGGGCGAATAAAATTCGTTTTCGTCGAAAAAGTCAAGGGGGTCGTGCGGGATTTTGGCGTCGAGGGAGGGGATGTTTTGCCTTTTCGGCTGGTTTGCTGTAGCGATTGCGGCATATGTTTCAGAAATCCAAGAACTCCGGGGCCGCCCCTCCAGCTGCGGCCAACATCGCGGCCAACATCGCGAACAGTGCCGCACCCGTGCGCGGGCTCGACAGGCGCGACGACGGCGCGGGCGGGCTGACCCTGGCCTTCTCCCACGACCTGGACGCCCCGGCCGTTTCCGTGCTGTGGGCCCGCGCCCACGCCGCCCTTGGCCCCGGCCCCTGGGCCTCGGTCCGGCTCGATGTGTCCTCCGTGGGCTACATGGACGGCTCCGGGCTGGCCCTGCTGGTGGCCCTGCGGCGCGCGGCGGAAAAGCTGGGCGCGGCGGTGGAGACCCTTGGCCTTTCGGACCGGCACGCGCACCTGCTGGAGCTTGCCGGGGGCGCGGCGGAGGTGGAGGCCGGGGAAGAGGCAAGCGAGGAGGCAGGAGGTGCTGACGCCGGGCGCCAGGACCGCCGGGGCGTTGGTTCCCGCTTCTTGGGCGGCTTCGGCGAGTTGTACAGCAACCTCCGGCTGGTGGTGTCCTTTGTTGGGGAGTGCAGCCTGGTGGTGTTCCAGTCCCTGCGGCATCCCCACAGCGTGCGCTGGAAGGACGTCGTCCTCTCCGCCCTGGCCGTGGGCGTGGAGAGCATGCCCATCCTGCTGCTCATCGGCTTCCTCATGGGCCTCATCATGAGCTTCCAGTCGGTCATCACGCTGCAGCGCTTCGGCGGCGAGATTTATGTTCCCAACATGCTCGGGCTGGTGATGTTCCGCGAGATGGGCCCGCTGGTCACGGCCATCCTGCTTGCGGCGCGGTCCGGCTCTGCCTTTGCGGCGGAGATAGGCACCATGCGCGTCAACGAGGAGCTGGACGCCCTCACCACCATGGGCATCAGCCCGGTGCGCTTTCTGGTGGGGCCGCGCATTTTGTCCTCGTTGGCCGTGGTGCCGTTCATGACGCTGTTCTTCAACTTCGCCAGCTTGGTGGGCGGCGCGCTGGTCATGCTGTCTATCGGCTTCCCGCTGGTCACCTTCACCTCCCGCGTGTTCGCCAACGTCACCGCCTCGGACCTCATCGGCAGCTTCATCAAGATCATCGTGTTCAGCCTGCTGGTGGCGGGCGTAAGCTGCCTGCGCGGCCTGCGCACCGGCGGCGGGGCCAGCGCCGTGGGCCGCTCCACCACGGCGGCCGTGGTCAGCGGGCTCATCCTCATC
>JAVBYL010000156.1 GCA_030824035.1 Humidesulfovibrio sp. | reverse complement strand
GGCCAATGAAAAAGGCCGCAATCCTTTCGGATTGCGGCCCTGTTCTTTTGGTGCCGAAGGGGAGACTCGAACTCCCATGGCCTTGCGACCACTAGACCCTGAACCTAGCGTGTCTACCAATTCCACCACTTCGGCGTTGTCGCGGAGGCAATGTCTAGCGATATCCCGTCCTCTTGGCAAGCACTTTTTGAAGCTTGCGCGATTTTTTTTCGCGATCAGCCCAAAAAGTCGGGTTTTATCCGTTTGCCCTATCTCTCATCTGTCGTTCGCCTATCTTTCATCAATGGGGACATAGTCGCGAATGATCTGGCCGGTGTACACCTGCCGGGGGCGGTGGATCTTGGTCTGCTCCTGGTTTTCCTCGTACCAGTGGGCAATCCAGCCCGGCATACGGCCGATGGCGAACATCACCGGGAACATGGACACCGGGATGTTGAGCGCTCGCAGGATGATGCCGGAGTAGAAGTCCACATTGGGGTACAGCTTGCGCTCCGTGAAGTACGGATCGGCCAGGGCGGCGGCCTCCAGCTCCATGGCGATGTCCAGCAGCGGGTCCAGCTTGCCCAGTTTCAGCAGCAGGTCGTGGGCCGCGTCCTTGAGAATGCGGGCGCGCGGGTCGAAGTTCTTGTAAATGCGGTGGCCAAAGCCCATGAGGCGGAACTTCTTCTGCTTCACCAGCTCGATGCAGTCCTTGGGCGAGGTCTTGCCGTCGCGGATCTGCTCCAGCATTTCCACCACGCCCGCGTTGGCCCCGCCGTGCAGGCGGCCCCACAGGGCGCAAATGCCAGCGGAAACCGAGGCGAAGAGGTTGGCCTGGGTGGAGCCCACCATGCGCACCGTGGAGGTGGAGCAGTTCTGCTCGTGGTCCGCGTGCAGGGTAAGGAACAGGCTGAGGGCGCGCACCGCCTCTGGCGAGGGGTCGTAGTGCTTGTGCGGAATGGAGAACATCATGTGCAGGAAGTTACGGCAGTAGCTGAGGGCCGGGTTCGGGTACATGAAGGGCCGGCCCGTGCTCTTGCGGTAACTGAAGGCCGCGATGGTGCGCACCTTGCTGATGATCTTGGAGGCGGCCAGGTAGAACTCGCCACGGCTCTCGATCTCCAGCAGCTCCGGGTGGTAGCAGCCCAGGGAGTTGGTGATGGCGGAGAGGATGGCCATGGGGTGGCCGTTGGGCGGGAAGCCCTCGAAGTGGTGCTTCACGTCCTCGTGCAGCAGTTCTTCCTCGCACAGGGCGGCGGAGAAGCGGGAAAGCTGCTCGCGGCTCGGCAGCTCGCCAAAAATCAGCAGCCAGGCGGTTTCCACAAAGGAGCCGCGCGCGGCGATCTGCTCGATGGGGTAGCCGCGATAGCGCAGGATGCCGTTTTCGCCATCCACGAAGGTGATGGCGCTTTTGCACGGCCCCGTGTTCATGTAGCCGGGGTCGTAGGTGATGCAGCCCGTCTCCGCGCGCAGGCGCGAGATGTCGATGCCGCGGTCGCCCTGGGTGCCTTCGATGATCGGCAGTTCCAGGGTTTTCCCGTCGATGATGAGTGTGGCGGTCTTGGTCATTGGTCCTTACGTTTCCTCTGCTGGGGGGATGCCGAACAATCTTCTGTGTGCGGCCCTCGGTTGGTCGAAAAGTCTCTCTGGCTCATACAGGGAAACCGCACGGCTGTCTAGGAAAAATGCGGGCATCGTTAACAAAATTGTAATATACTGTTGCGATCCGCAAGGGGCTCCGTCCATACTTTTCCTGACCCTTTCGGGTTGCGTGCCCGGGTAAAAGGGTTATATTCCCCCTGCGCGCCAAAACACGACCGCGCGGAGATGCTGACCATGCCGACCTCCCCCAAGAATCACGATCCTTCCCGCAGGCGCTTCCTCGCCGCGCTGGGCCTTGGCGGCCTTTCGCTGCTGGCGCCCGGCCAGGCCCTGGCCGCAAAGCCCAGGCCCGAGGAAGAACTGGCCACCCTGCACGACCTGACCAAGTGCGTGGGCTGCGGAGCCTGCGTCGAGGCCTGCCGCGAGGTGAACGGCCACAAGTTCCCGGAGCCCGTGAAGCCCTTCCCCAAAATGCTGCCGGAGGGCGTCAAGGCCGAGGACTGGTCGGAGAAGCGCCAGGAATCCGGTCGGTTGACCCCGTACAACTGGCTGTACATCCAGACCGCCCGCGGGCAGTACCTGGGCCAGCGCTTCGAGGTGCACATGCCCCGGCGCTGCATGCACTGCCAAAACCCGCCCTGCGCCAACCTGTGCCCCTGGGGCGCGGCCGCGCGGGAAAAGAACGGCATCGTGCTCATCGACGACAAGATTTGCCTGGGCGGTGCCAAGTGCAAGGCCGTGTGCCCCTGGGAGATTCCCATGCGCCAAACCGGCGTGGGGCTGTACCTGCGCCTTTTGCCGCGCCTGGCGGGCAATGGGGTTATGTACAAGTGCGACCGCTGCCATGACCGCATCGCGGCCGGAGCCAAGCCCGCGTGCATCGAGTCCTGCCCGTACGAGGTGCAGGAGATCGGCCCGCGCTCGGAGGTCGTCGCCAAGGCCCACGCCCTGGCCCGCAACATCAACGGCTTTGTGTACGGCGAGACGGAAAACGGCGGCACCAACTCCATCTATGTCTCCCCCGTGCCCTTTGACGTGCTGGACGCCGCCGTGACCACCGGCCCCGGCAAGCCGCACCTGGCCACCGTGGGCGACATGATGGCCGACGAGACGCGCATGGCCTACGCCGCGCTGCTGGCCCCCGTGGCGGGCATCGTGGCCGGGGCGCTGCGCATCGGCTCGCGCCTGGCGGAGGGCGATGGTGACACGCCCAAGAACGGCGGTACGCCAAAAAACGGCCCCGGCGCCGGGGAGGGCTCCAAATGATAGCCCCCGTCACCCGCCGCGTGTCCTGGACCTATCTGCTCCTGGTGGCCACCCTGGCCCTCACCGGCATGGCGCAGATGCCCATCGCCAAGCGCTACCACATCGCCGATGTGCCTGGCCTGGCCTGGCTGGGCGATTTCTACCTCACCCACAAGCTGCACTACCTGGCCGCCGCGGGCCTGCTCTTCCTCACCAGCTATCTGGTGACGCGCTGGTTCATGGAATGGAGGCAGGACTGGGAGCTGACGCCCCTGGGCTGGGCGCGTGCCGTGGTGCTGCTGGCGCTGGTGGGCACCGGCGGGGTGCGCGTACTCAAGAACCTGCCGGATGTTTCCTTCACCCCCACGCCCACCATGCTGGTGGACTGGACGCACCTGGGCCTGGCCTTTGTGCTGGGCGGCCTTGCCCTGGCGCGGCCCGCCCTGCGCGCGGCGTACATCCGCCGGGTCGCAAGGTCCGCCTCCGCCCGGCGCTGACGCCGGAACAGCACATGCGAAGGGCTCCCCCTGGCACTGCGCCGGAGGGAGCCCTTTTCGTTGGCAGCGGGCTGCGCGCTAGTCGCCCAGGCCCATGCCCGGGGCCATAACCCGGCCCGTGAGCTTGGTTTCGTAGCCGCCCAGGGCCTCCATGCGCTGCTGGAACTGCGCGGTGTTGATGCTGGCCAGCAGGGTTTGGATGCGCGGGTCGTCCAGGTAGGCTGTGGGGAACACCAGGTCGTAGCGTTCCCGCGCCAGGGGCACGAAGTCCAGATCGAGCGCCTTGGCCGCGGCGAAGATGCCCAGGCCGCAGTCCGCCGCGCCGGTGAGCACGTTCACGGCCACGGCCATGTGCGTGTATTCCTCGCGGTCGTACCCGCGCACGCTGGCCGGGGCTATCCCCGCCGTTGTCAGGTGGTGGTCCAGCAGAATGCGCGTGCCCGCGCCGCGCTGGCGGTTGATGAAGACCACCTCGGGCCGCGCCAGGTCCTGCACGGCCTGAATGTTTTTGGGGTTGCCCTTGGCCACCATGAGCCCCTGGTGGCGGATGGCCAGGTTGATGACCGTGAGGTCCATGCCGGGCAGGTGCTTTTGCAGGAAGGAGAAGTTGAAGTCGCTGGTTTCGGGGTCGAACAGGTGGCACCCCGCGAACAGCGCGGCGTTGTTCTTAAGCGCCGTAAGCCCGCCCATGCTGCCCACGTGGCTGGAAACCAGCCGCAGCGGCTCCGGCAGGCCCATGAGCTCGTTGGCCAGCAGGTCCAGGATGTTGTCGTGGCTGCCGATGTGCACCAGCACCTTGGACAGCCCGGCCAGGGGCACCAGCAGCTCGGCCTCGATCATCTCGTCCTGGGCCAGGCCCTCGCAGTCCGCCGGAATGCGCGTGATGGCCTGGGCCTTGGTGAGGCTGCTGATGAGCCCCGCGCCGCGCGGCAGGGGCGCGGCTACGTAGCCCTCGCCCACACGGCCCACGGCCAGCCGCACAAGCTCCTCCATGCCTGGGCGCGAGGGAGTCTTGCGAGCCAGCCGGGCCCGGATCCTCGGCCTGCCGGGGGAGTCCTGACGCATCAGCCAGCGCGTGATGGGCTCCAGCACATCCTCCAGGCACACCACGGCGCTTACGGGGTAGCCCGGCGCGCCGATGAGCAGCCTGCCATCGTACTCGCCCCCGCGCACCACGGCCACCAGCGTGGGCTTGCCCGGCATAACCGCGATGCCGTGGCACAAAATTTCGCCGAACTGCTCGAACACCACGCGGGTGTAGTCCTTGCTGCCTGCGGAGGAACCCGCCCCGACAACGGCGATGTGCGCGCCAGAGGCCAGGGCGTCGGCGATGGCCTTGTGCAGCAGCTCGGGCTTGTCCGCCACGGGCGGAACCCAGCTGGGGGCCGCGCCCCAGGCGCTTGTAATGGCGCGGAACACCTGGGAGTTGGACTCGATGACTTGGCCGGGGCCGGGGGTGGGGCAGCGCAGGAAGTCCAGCACCTCGTCGCCGGTGGGAATGAAGGTGAGCCGCACGCGCTCCCACACCTCCACCTCGTAGATGCC
>JAVBYL010000385.1 GCA_030824035.1 Humidesulfovibrio sp. | reverse complement strand
CCGTGCGGGCTCAGCGACTCCGCCAGACCCCGCCGCACGGCGCTGCCCAGGTTCTGGGCCGCGTAGGATATCTCCGCCCCAAGCAGCACCAGCACCCAGCTGATGTACAGCCACACCAGAAACAGCGGCAGCTGCGCAAAGCTCCCGTAAATGGCGTTGTATTTGGTAAAGCCGATCTGCCAATTGATGTACACCCACTGCGCCGCCTGCCACAGGCTCCCGGCAACAAGGCCACCGGCAAAGGCGGCCGGCAGCTTGACCTTGGTGTTGGGGATGAAGGCGTATGCAAAGGTGAACCCCACCCACACCAGTGCCAGGGAGATGAACTTGAGCAGGAACTTCTCCAGGCCGTCGTAGCCGGGGTTGCTGAACAGCTGCTGCACCAGCTCAAGCTTTTGCACCGCCACGGTGAAGCTGGCGGCTATGAGCACCACCAGCGGGCAGATGACGATGATGGAGAAGAAGTCCGTGAACTTGCGCCAGCTGGTGCGGCCTTTCTTCACCGCCCAGATGGTATTGAAGGCGCGCTCCACGTTGCCCACGGTGGTGAACACCGTGACGAGCAGCGTGCCCACGCCGATCCAGCCCAGGGTTTTGACGTTGGTGTTGGCGATGTACTGGAGGATGCGGTCCACCACCTCGGCGCGCCCGGCGGTGATGCCCATGAGGAAGTTGCGGAAGAACTCCGCATTTTGCAGGCCAAAACCCTTGGAAATGGAAAAGGCCACGGCCAAGAGCGGCACAATGGACAGGATGGTGATGAAGGTGAGGGCCGAGGCGCGGATGATGCAATGGTCGGCGATGAAGCCGGTGCTGACCATGTACACCATGCGCGAGAGCGCCACGATGCGCTGGCGCCAGTTCCCCAAATCGCCGATGTCCTTGGCCCAGATGTCGTGCTGGAAGTGACGGTTGAAAGCGCCGCCCACCGAGCCGAATCGTCCTTTTCCCATAATCCGCCTCGCTGCCGCCCAGGTTGCCCCGGACTTTTTTAGAAGAGCATGTCCTTCAAGAACTTGAAAGGCTTGAAGGGCAAGCCCATGATTTCCTTGATGGTGTTATCAATGAGCATGCCGGGGGGAATGGCGATCTCCGGGTCGCGCAACCTGCCGCGCACGCGCACGGGCACATCGGGAATGCCCGTCATGCTGGCGGAAAGGGCGAAGTCGATGGTCTCCTCCTGCAGGGAGAACACCCCCCTGCCCGTAACCACCATGTTCGGCGCCTCCATGCGGAAGTCATCGCTCTGGAACTGGCCCCGGCGCACGCGGAACTGGGCGCTGGCCATGTGGAACGGGGTTCCGGGGCGCTTGCCCCCCTGGCCCGAAACTCCAGCCTGCCCAGAAATGCCTACCTGACCAGGAGGCCCGCTCTGGGCCGTGGCCCCAGGGGGGGGCCTGCGCTGGGAGGACTGCTCCTGCGCACCCGTGAGCACGTAAGACCCCTCCAGCACCTTGAACCCGGCCATGCCCTCCAGGGTGCGCAGCACCTCCTGGTCGGTTGTGCCCGCGCCGCCAACGTCCACGAACATGTCCGCCTTGCCGGTGGCGTATTCCTTGCCCGCCCAGCCCACCATGAAGGGGCTGACGTAAAAATCCTTGGCCGCCAGGGAAAGCCGCACCTGCATGGTCTGCTTCTGCGCCTGGGCCATAAGCTCGCCGGAGATGTCTCCCCCGTAGAACTTTCCGGCCAGCGGCTTCACCTTCAGCAGGCCATCCGCCGCCTTCACCGTGGCCACAAGCCCGCGCGCGGTGATGCCGTAAAACTTGAAGGCCCGGAACTGGATGGTGCCGTCCGCGATGAGCTCGCGCAGGGAGTCCACGGGCAGGGGGTCTGGCGGCGGGGGCGGACGGCGCGCGGCCTCCGCCGCGGGCACCGGGGCGGCCACGTAGCGGTCCAGGTCCAGCGGCCCGGCCTGGAGGTTGAAGCTCAGCCGGGGCTTGTCGTAGTCCGCCAGGGCGAAGCTGCCGCGCAGCGGGGTGTCGTCCAACTGCGCGTTCACGTTGCCCAGCTGGAAGCCCTTGATGTTGAGGCTCAGGTCCGCATCGCCCGCCAGCTTGGCCAGCACGCGCTTGTCCGAGGCCTTGGGCTGCCGGATGTCCAGCGCGGCCAGCAGACGCTTGGGATCGCTGTCCTGACTGTGCACCCGCCCGCTGATGAGGAACTCGGAGCCGAAGAGCTTCGATACGGTGAAGGGGCCGATGATGTTCAGCCCGTAGATCTGCACGGAGCTGCTGGCCATGGCCAGGGTCTGGCCGTCCACGTCCAGGGTTCCGCGCCCGGAAAAGGTCGCCTCGCTCTCGCGCGCGGGCAAAAACCAGCCCCGGAGCTTGCCGCTGATCAGGGCGTTCTGCAGCTTGAGCCCGGAGCCGCGCAGCCCGGCGCGCACCAGGCCCGAGGCCTTGGCGTCGAGGTTCACCAGCGGCTTGGTGCCCACGGCGGAAACGCTCAGATCGGTTTGCGCCACCCAGGCCTCGTCCACGGCCTGGGCCGGGGCCAGCTTCACCTGCGCCTGGAGCGAGGAGAAATTCATGCGCTGCGCCGCCTTGACCGGCCTGCCCGCCTTGGCTGGCTGCTCCGCCCAGTCCAGCGCGGCCCCGGCCACCGTGCCGGAGGCGCTGCCCGAGAGCTTGCGCAACACCTGCGCCAGCTTTGTGGTGGGGGCCAGCGGCGTCTTGGGCAGATCAACCCGCGCGCGCACCTCCGTGCGACCGGAAAGGCTGAAGCCGGGCCCCTTGGCCCAGGCAATCTGCCGCGCGTCCACCCCGTCCATGCGCAACGTGGCGCCAAGGCCCAGCACAGGCGTTTTTGCGCCCCCGCCCGTCTCGGCAAACTGCACCGTGGCATCCGCGGACACCACCCCGCCCTGCGCCTTGGCGGGCTGTATGCCCAGGCGGTGCAACCCGTTCTCGGCGCTCCAGGTCAGCTCCACACCCTTGGCGGGCACTCCGGCCAGGGTGAAATTCTCCGCCTGCACCCGGCCCTTGCCCACCACTTCCGAAAGGTAGTTCATGGGCAGGTCGTCCACCACCAGCGGCTGCTCCGTGGAGTTGGAGTGCAGGGCGGCGGCGTAGGCATCCACGTCCAGGGTGTCCGCGTACAGACTGAAGTCCAGGCCGGGCTTCTCGCCAAAGCCAAGCCGCGCCTTGCCGCGGAGCCGGGCGTCGTCCACGCGGATGTCCGCATTGTGGAAGGCCAGCTCCTCGGTGTTGGCCTCGATGTCCAGCTTGCCCTCCACAACCTTGAGCGCGCCAGCATGCTTATGCGATATGGCGTGGGGCCAATAGGCGTTCAGCACCGCGCGCGGGTCGAAGCGGCTGGTGGCCAGCTGTCCGGTCATGCGGAAGCCATCAAGAAAATCATGGAAGGTCACATGGCCCGCGCCATCCACCCCCAGGGCCTTGAGACGCAGGCCGCTGAGCTTCAGGTGCTTGTTGCCCTCAAGGAGCTCCAGCGAGGCGGTGAGCCCGGCCCTGGCCGCACCCTTGGGCAGAAAACGCCCCCCCACCTCCGCTTGCACGGTGGTTTCGGAAAGCAGTGACGTCTGCTGGTTGGTGGCTGGCTCCAGCTTGCCGGAGAGCTGAATGCGCCCCTCCAGCGCGGGCCGGGGCCAGTTTACCTCGCTGCTGAAGGTGAAGGGCATGGGCTTGCCGGTTTCGATGAGGCCGGTGCGCAGGGCCAACTCCCGGAACTCGAAGCGCTGGTTGTGCAGGTCGTCCTGCAAGGTTGCCGCGCCCCCAGCGATGTGGATGCCGCGCAGGCTGACCTTGCGGAAGCTCTGCCCCACCCCCTGCTGGCTGGCCTCCTCGGCCCGGTAGCGCTCGATGAGCGACTCCCAGTTCGTGCGGCCATCCGGCAGCACCGCGAGGTCCAGGTTCACGTCGCGCAGTTCCACGGTATCCAGCACCAGCTCTCGCTTAAGCAGGGGCAACACCCGCACCCGCGCCTCGATGGTGTTGGCCCGGAGCATGGGACTAGGGCTGAATCCCTCGGCGTTGCCCAGCACCAGGCCATGCGCCGTGAGGCCAAGCCAGGGGAACACGCTGACCTCAAGCTCGCCGTCGATGCTCACGGCGCGGCCCGTGGCGTGCTGCACCAGCAGGCTCAGCTCGCTGCGGAATTCCGGTGAGCGCATATACCGCGCCGTCCACGCGATGCCGCCCCCAACCGCAAGCAGGCAGAGGGCGAGAAGGCCGAGCAGAATGCGCAGGCGTGTGGAGCGGAGGGCGGATTTTGCGTCCATGGCTGTGGGATAGCGGTTTTGGAGGGCATGAGCAAGGGCTGCCTGCCGTCAAGACGCGGTCGGAGCGCCTGCGGTTACAGCATCTTGGTCGTGGAATGCGTGCTGTGCTCAGGCGAATCTGTCGGTTCCAGCCCGACGATGGCGATGCCGCGCCTGTCCGCCGCCTCCAGGGTGGCCTCCAGGTCGAAGAACAGGCTCTTGCCCGCCTCCACCCCCAGGCAGGTGGCGCCGCAGTCGGCCATGAGCCGCACGGTGTCCAGCCCCACGCTGGGCAGGTCCACGCGGGCCTCCTGGCCGGGCTTCATCACCTTGACCACAACGCATCCGGCCCCGGCCAGGGCGCACCCCCGGCGAATGGCCTCGTCCGTGCCTTCCAGCGCCTCCACGGCGGCCACGATGCCCTCGCGCAGCACCACGCACTGGCCGATGTCCAGCCGCCCCATCTCTCGCGCCAGGGTGACCCCGCGCTGCAGGTCGTCCCACTCGCGCTGGTCGGGCGCGCGGCGGGAAAGCACGCCAGGAGGGGTGGTGAGGCCGGGCACAAAGGCCTGCGCGGCGATGACCTCGATGCCTTCGCCCTCCATGAGGGCGGTGAAGGCGCTCAGGATGGCGTCGTCGCCCTTGCCTTTGAGGGAGAGCAGAAT
>JAVBYL010000333.1 GCA_030824035.1 Humidesulfovibrio sp. | reverse complement strand
GTGGAGTCGTCCCAGGGCCGCCCCCTGGGCAGCGCCTACGTCAACCCCGGCGCGCTCATCGCCGGGCGCGTGTATTGCCGCGACGCCACACGCCCCCTGGACGCGGGACTGCTGCGCGCGCGCATCCAGGCAGCGTTGTCGCTGCGGCAAGATATGTACCCCGCGCCCTGCTACCGCCTGATCTTCGGCGAGGGCGACATGCTGCCCGGACTGGTGGTGGACCGCTTCGGCGATGTGCTGGCCGTGCAGATAGGCACGGCGGGCATGGAGGCCGTGCGCGGGGAGATCATCGGCGTGCTCTCGGAACTCCTCGCCCCCTCCGGCATCCTGCTCAAAAACGACCTGCCCGGCCGCGAGCTGGAAGGCCTGCCCCGCGCGGTGGAAGTCGCCGCCGGGAGCGTGCCGGACGAGGCCGTTATCGAGGAAAACGGCTGCCGCTATGTGTTCCCGCTGGCGGGCGGCCAGAAAACCGGCTGGTTCTACGACATGCGCCAAACCCGCGCCGAGGCCGCCGCCTTGTCCGCCGGGCGGGCGGTGCTGGATGTGTTTTCCTACGCCGGAGGCCTGGGCGTGGCCTGCGCCAAGGCCGGGGCCGCCTCGGCCACCTGCCTGGACGCCTCGGAGACAGCCCTGGGCTACGCCCTGCGCGCGGCGGAGCTTTCCGGCGTGGCGGGCAAGGTGGACACCCTGCGCGGCGACGCCATGGAGGTCATGAAGAACCTCAAGGCCGAGGGCAGGCGCTTCGGGCTCACCAGCGTGGATCCGCCCGCCTTCGTCAAACGCAAAAAGGACCTGGAGAACGGCCTGGCCGCCTACCGCACGGCCAACAAGCTGGCCCTGGAGCTGGTGGAGCACGGCGGCTTCCACATCGCCTGCTCCTGCTCGCAGCACGTGGGACGCGACGACCTGCGCAAGGTGCTGGCCGGGGCCGCGCGCGATGCCGGGGTCCGGTTGCAGATCCTCCGCCAGTGCCACCAGGCGGCGGACCATCCCATCCACCCCAACATGCCGGAAACGGAATACCTGAAAGGGTTCCTGTGCCGGGTAAGCCGCCCAGCGCGCGGGGAATAACCGACGATATTCCGGCACGGCCCTCCCCCGTGCCGCGAACAGCACCAACGCCAGGACCACGGACGCCATGCCTCTGGACACAACGACGCTGTTCGTCGCCTACATCATCTGCTCCCTCACCATGATGGGGCTCTTGATGGGCTCCTACCGGGAGGAGCGCCCCCGCAGCGTGGCCTACTGGACCGCCTGGCTGGGCATGCACACCCTGGGAATGCTGCTGTACGCCGGGCGCGGCACCTTGCCGGATGTGGTCTCCATCATCCTGGCCAACATGTGCATCACTGGCGGGCAGTCCTTCGCCCTGGCCGCGTTCCAAACCTTTTTCGCCCGTCCGCTGCGCCCGGTGCTGCTCGTGCTGCCCGTGGCCCTGGCGGCCCTCATCGCCTCCGTGTTCCTCAATACTCCCAGTGCGCGCATCCCCCTCATCAGCACGCTGATCGGCGGACAGAGCCTGCTGCTGGCTCTGGTTGTGCTGCGCCACCGCAGAAAAGCCGACCTCACCAGCCTGCTTGTGGCCACGCCGTTTCTCCTCAACGGGTTGCTGCTGCTTGGCCGCGGGGGCAGCATCGGGCTGGGGCTGGAAACCAACTACAACCTCCTGGCCCCGAGCATGGTGCAAACGGTCTCCATGCTGCTCATCCTCGTCACGCTGCTGGCCTCGTCCTTCGGCTTTGTGCTTATGCACCGGGAGCGCACCGAGGCCGACATAAAGACCATGGCCCTGCACGATCCCCTCACCGGCTGCCTGAACCGCCGGAGCTTCCAGTTCATCATGGACAAGGAGCTTGCGCGCCTGGGGCGCGGCGCGGCGCAGCTCAGCCTGCTGCTGGCGGACATAGACCACTTCAAGCTGGTGAACGACACCTACGGCCACGCGGCGGGCGACGCCGTGCTGGTGGACCTGGTGCACAAGGCCGAGCGCGTTTTGCGCAACCAGGACTTCATCTTCCGCTACGGCGGGGAGGAGTTCTGCGTTCTGCTGCCGCGCTCCGGCAGGGCGGACGCCCTGGCCATCGCCGAGCGCATCCGGCAGACCATCGAGACCGGCGAGGTGCGCTACGCCGGGCAGCGCATCCGCTACACGGTGAGCATCGGCTGCACCTGCTCCGCCGGCACGCAGGAAGACCAGCGCGAGCGCATGTTCCTGGAGGCCGACCGCGCCATGTACGCGGCCAAGCAGGCGGGCCGCAACCAGGTGCGGCACTTCGACGACCTGAACGAGAACGTGGGCAAGGAGCGGCAAACCTCCTGACCACCGCTGGGCTCCAAGACCGCGCACGCAAAAACGGGCGGCCTTCCTGTGTAGGGAGGGCCGCCCGTTTGGCGTCATGAAAGGCTGGGGTTAGTTGCCGTGCGTGTCGTGGCCACCAGTTGCCGGGCCAGTCGCAGGGTTAGCGGGCGCGGGGTTAGCGGACGCGGGGGAGCCAGGGGCCGCCGGAGCGGGCGCGCCATGCTGCATGCCTTGCATCATACCACCTTGCATCATACCGCCCTGCATCATAGGGCAGGACATGCCACCCATCTTGCCGCCGCCCATCATTCCACCCATCTGGCCGCCATGGCCCATGACGGGCGTGCGCAGCCCGGTCTCCTTGACCATGCGGGCGCGGAACTTGCCGTCCAGGGTGAGCATCTTGGCGTTGATGTCGGCGAGGTCGCGGATGACAGCGCGGGCCTTGGCGGAATCGCCCTCGCCAGCGGCGTTGAGGGCCTCCAGCTCGGCGTTCTTGGCGTACAGGCTCTGATGCAGCGGGGCCAGGGCCTTGCCGTGGGCGTCCATCAGGCTGCGGGCCACGGCCTGCTTCTCAGGCGAAAGGGAGGCCAGGGCCATGCCGCCCATCTTGCCGTGCCCGGCCTGCCCGGCGGCCATGGCGTGGGCCTTGCCGGCGCCGCCGGAGACTCCGTGGGCGCCGTGGGCCGGGGCCTGCACATTCGGCCCGGACATGTTCGGGGAGGACACATTCTGGGCGGGCTCAGCAGCCAGGGCCAGGGAGGAGGTCAGGGCCAGGGCGGCGCAGGTGGCCACAAGAATCTTGGGGAAACGCTTCATGAGGGGAACTCCTTTCGGTGGTAGCGCCCCCAGGATTGGAGGGCACATGGTGTTTCGTTCTGCTCCACATTTTGCAGAGGCCATACCATGTGCAGATTCTTGTTACATTTTAGGTGAGTATCGGCATTCAACCCACCACCCAGCGTGCAAAGGGTTGCACATTGCACACTAAAACGGTATGGATTAGCGCCTTGCCTGTGCAATACCTGGCACAAGCAGCTCCTTACCGCACGCGAACATTGAGCATCATGCCCTGGTCCTCGTGCTCCAGGTTGTGGCAGTGCAGCAGAAAGGTCTGCTCGCCGGGGTAGTTCGGCGTGCCGAAATCCGGAACCACCTCCACCGTCTCCCCCGGCCAAACGAGCACCGTGTCCTTGAGGCCCAGGTCCGTGGCCAGGCGGCCAGCGGCATCCACGGCCCGCTGGCGCACCTGCCGTGGGCTGCCGCGCCGGGCCGCCACGCGGAAGAAGTAGCCGTGCAGATGCATGGGGTGCGGCATGCCATCGGTGGCTCCTATGAACTCCCAGGCCTCCGGGGCGCGGCGCTCCACAACCACCGGGGCCGCATCCATATCAAACACCAGACCCGCGATGGTCCAGCGGTTCGCATGCCGGTCCAGGGCCAGCTCGAAGCGCCGGGGCGCACCCGGCGTCACCGGGGCGGAGGCCGCCGGCAAGGTGGAAAGCCGCGCCGGAACCGTGCGGTCGTACCGCTCCTGGCGGTCCACCAAAATGCGCAGGATGGAGTAGGCCGCGCCTTCGTCCAAGGCCGGGGCGGCAGACTGTGGAGAGGCTGATTGTGGCGCATGGCCGCTGTGCTCGCCAGAGGCCGAGGCTGGAGCTGGCGCGACAGCATGGCCGCTGTGGCCGCCCCCTGTCGGGACCGTGGCTGAGACAGGGGCTGAGGCAGGGGCCGCGCCGTGCGCGCCGTGCCCTGCGCCCTCGTTGTGCATGGGGTCGAAGGGCGCATTGGCCAGGGCCAACTCCTCGCCGGGCCTCAGCCCACGCAGGTCCAGCAGCAGCTCCACGCGCTCGCCCGGGGCCAGGAACAGCTGTTCCAGCCGTTGCGGGGTCTCCAGCAGGCCGCCGTCATTGCCGATGAGCAGGAACGGCCGCTTGCCGCCCTGGGTTGACACAAAGGCCAGGTTGAAGATGCGGGCGGTGCAGCCGTTGAGCAGCCGCAGCCGGTACAGCCGTGTGGAAGCCCGGAGCGTGGGCCGCCGCGCGCCGTTGGCCAGCACCTCCGTGCCCATGTACCCCATGAGCAGATCGTCCGCGCTGGGTGCATACACCAGCCCGCCGTGGGCATCAAAGCGCTTGTCCTGCAGCACGATGGGGATGTCGGTGGCGCCCAGGGTCAGGTCCAGCTCGCGGGAGAGCGCCTCCTCCTCCGCATCGCGCACCAGGAAGAACGAGGCCAGGCCCAGATACGACTGCCGGGCCGTGAGCCCGTGGGGGTGCGGGTGGTACCAATAGGTTCCCGCCCGGTTGGTGATGGGGAAGGCGTAGTCGTACCGCCCGCCTGGCTCCACGGCGTAGCTGGGGTGCCCGGCCTGCCGCCAGTCGGCATCGACGCCGTGCCAGTGGATGATGGTGGGCTCCGACAGGTTGTTCACCAGCCGCGCGCGGAACTCCTGCCCCTTTTGCAGCACCAGGATGGGGTTGCGCCAAAGCCTGCCGCCTTGCCGCGCCTCGTAGGCCAGCATTGCCGCCCCGGTTGCGGGCAGCAGGCCCGGCACGCTCCGGGCGGCCAGGGTCAGTTCGGCCTCTGGCCG
>JAVBYL010000041.1 GCA_030824035.1 Humidesulfovibrio sp. | reverse complement strand
GAGGTGAGCAAGGTGGTGGTCATGCTCGTCGGCGTGGTCGCCATGCGCTATCTGGTGGGCTATTACTACAAGCAGTTCAACGAGATCTTCAGCTGGTTCTTCACCGAGGGCATCCAGCAGACCCTGGACCAGCAGACCGTGTACCGCATGTTTATCTGGAGCTGCCTCAAGATGGCCATGCTGGTGATGCCCGTGATGCTGGCCATCGCCATTGCGGCCTATGTCTCCATGCGCCTGCAGGTGGGCAAGCTCTGGCTCTTCAAGTTCCGCTGGGACCGCATCAATTTCAACATCTTCGCCGCGCTCAAGCAGCTCATGGTCAGCCCGGAAACCCTGGTGCGCCTGGGCAGAAACATCGGGCAGGCCGCCGTTGTGGGCATAGCGCCGTACATCGTCTTCAAGCAGGAGCTGCCCAACCTGCTGCCCCTGTTCAGCCAGAATGTCATGAACATCACCACCTACATGCTCACCGTGTCGTACAAGATGATCTGCTACGCCCTGGTGCCCATGATCCTCATCGCCATCTTCGACCTGTGGTACACGCGCTTTCGCTACAGCGACAACCTGATGATGACCAAGGACGAGGTGAAGGACGAGCGCAAGCAGGCGGAAGGCGACCCCGTGGTGAAGCAGAAGCAGCTGCGCAAAATGTACGAGGTCATGGCCAGGAGGCTGAAGACCACCGTTCCCAAGGCGGACGTCGTCATCACCAACCCCACCCACTACGCCGTGGCCCTGCGCTACGATCTTTCCGAGGCGCCCGCCCCCCAGCTGCTGGCCAAGGGCGTAGACCGCGTTGCCAAGCAAATACGCGAAATCGCCATCGAAAACGACATTCCCATCCATGAGAATCCGCCCCTGGCACAGGCTTTGTATAAGCAGGTGGAAGTTGGCGAGACCATCCCCGAGGAAATGTATCAAGCCGTGGCCGCGATTTTGGCTAAACTGCCGAGATTCAAGAGCCGCCGGACCTGACACCCCCTCCCGCATTGATGCTCTCGCCCGTGGGCCAACCAGCAGGGAGCGTCAATTATATGTCTCAGAGCACCAAATTCGCAGCCGTCGACATCGACTACGCCCAATTCGCCAAGTCTGGCGACGTGCTTCTTGCCGTCGGCGTGGTCACCATCCTCCTGGTCATGCTCGTCCCCCTGCCCACGCTGTTCCTTGATCTCATGCTCACCTTCAGCATCGCCATCTCCCTGGTGGTGCTCATCACCTGCATGTTCATGGAATCGCCCATGGAGTTCACCATCTTCCCCTCGCTGCTGCTGGTAACCACCCTGATGCGCCTGGCGCTGAACGTTGCCTCCACGCGCCTCATCCTGCTGCACGGCGATGAAGGCACAAGCGCGGCGGGCAGCGTCATCCAAAGCTTCGGCGACTTCGTGGTGGGCGGCAACTACGCCATCGGCGTGGTCATCTACTTCATCCTGTTCACCATCAACAAGACCGTCATCGTCGCCGGTATGACGCGCATCGCCGAAGTGGCCGCGCGCTTCACCCTCGACTCCATGCCCGGCAAGCAGATGGCGGTGGAAGCCGACCTCAACGCCGGTCTCATCGACGAACCCGAGGCCACCCGCCGCCGCGAGAAGATCCGCAAGGAATCAGACTTCTACGGCGCCATGGACGGTGCGGGCAAGTTCGTGCAGGGAGACGTGAAGGCCGGCATGATCATGCTGCTCATCAACATTTTCGGCGGGTTCTTCATCGGCGTGTTCCAGAAGGGCATGCCCTGGGAAGAAGCCGCCAAGATTTACACCCTGCTGACCATCGGTGACGGACTTGTTGCCACCATCCCTTCGCTCATCATCTCCACCGCGTCGGGCATCATAGTCTCCCGCGCTGCGGCGGAGGCGAAGATGGGCGAGGAATTCCTCGGCCAGCTCACCTTCCACCACCGCGCCCTCAAGCTGGTGTCCGGCATCCTGCTGGTGTTCGGCCTCATCCCCGGCCTGCCCACCATGCCCTTCCTGTTCTTCGCCGGGTTCATCTACTGGATCGCGGGCATCGCCGAGCGCACCCGCCCCGAGCACGAGGCCAAGGTCAAGGCCGACAAGGACCTGGCCGCGGGCGGTCCCAAGCTCGACACGCCGGAGGAGGTGCAGTCGCTGCTGCCCCTGGACCAGCTGGAGCTGGAGGTGGGCTACGGCCTCATCCCCCTGGTGGACGAGGAACAAAACGGCAACCTGCTCTCGCGCATCCGCTCCATCCGCCGCCAGTTCGCCCTGGACATGGGCGTGGTCATTCCCTCGCTGCACCTGCGCGACAACCTGCAGCTGAAGCCCGGCGAATACCGCGTGCTGGTGAAGGGCAACTCCATCGCCTCGGCCGAGATCCTCATCGACCACTACCTGGCCATGGACCCCGGCGACGCCAAGCACCGCATCGACGGCGTGGAGACGGTGGAACCCGCCTTCAACCTGCCCGCGGTGTGGATTCCGGAAGTGCAGCGCGAGTCCGCCATGCTGGCCGGCTACACCGTGGTGGACCCCTCCACCGTGGTGGCCACGCACCTTACCGAGGTGTTCCGCCGCAACCTGCACGAGTTCCTGGGCCGCCAGGAGGTGCAGGACCTCGTCTCCAACCTGGGCAAGCGCGCCCCCAAGGTGGTGGAGAACCTCATTCCGAACATGCTGCCCCTGGGCACGGTGCAGAAGGTGCTGCAAAACCTGGTGCGAGAGGGCATCTCCATCCGCGACATGATGACCATTGTGGAGGCCCTGGCCGACTACGGCCCCTCCGTGCAGGACGCCGGAATGTTGACGGAGTACGTGCGCTCCCGCATGGGCCGCACCATCGTCAAGGGCTACATGGCCACAGACGGCTCCCTGCCCATATTGAGCTTAAGCGGCGAGATCGACACCATCCTGACCGCCAGCCTGCGCAACACTGACCAGGGCGGCTATCTGGCCCTGGAGCCGGGCACGGCCCAGCAGATCATCCGGGCCATCTCCACAGCCCAGGAGAACGCCGTGGGCACCGATGGTCAGCCTGTTTTGCTCACCGCCCCGCAGGTTCGCCCGCATCTGGCCCAGTTATTGCTTCGCTTCCTGCCGACGATGCCTGTGATTTCACAGGCGGAAATACCGGCGGATATTCGCATTCAATCCCTTGCCACCGTCAAAATGAGCTGATGCCATGCAAGTGAAAACATTCAAGGGTACAGACGCACAGGCAGCCTTGGCCATGGTCAAGGCGGAGCTCGGAGACGACGCCATCATCCTGAACACCAAGACTGTTCGGGACAACGGGTGCAAGGCCTGCGAGGTGACGGCGGCCATAGACCCGAGAGCCAACGGCAATGGCCGTGGAGGCAATGGCAACGGCAATGGGCGTGGCGGCAACGGTCGCACCAACGCAACGGAGGGCGCTTCCACCATGAACGCCATGCCAGGCGACTGGTCGAGCGAATGGCGGCAGATCAAGGACCAGCTCATGTCGCTGGTGAAGCCGCAGATGAACCTGGAAGCCCTGGCCCCGCGCCAGCGCATTGCGCTGCAGTACCTGGAGCGGGAGGAAGCCGACACCCAGGTTCTGCTCCAGGTGTACCTGGACCTCAAGAGCGACGCAAACCGGCCCATCCTGCCCGTGCTGGAATCCGTGGCGCCCGTGCGCGCCTTCGAGTCAAAAAAATGGCTGGAGAAGATCCATGTGTTCACCGGGCCCCACGGCGCGGGCAAAACCTCCAGCCTCATCCGCCTGGCCCTGCGCGAAAAGCAGCTGCGGCCCAGGGCGCGCATCTGCGTTGTTGCGGCGGACCAAGGCCAGGGCAAGGGCAGGCTTGTGCTGCGGCACTACGCCGACCTCTCGGGCCTGGCCTTCCGCGAGGCGGCCACAGCCGAGGACATGCAGGAAATCGTGCGCGAGGCAAGGGAGTTCGACATGATCCTGGTCGACATGCCCGGCATCACCGGCAGGGCCACCTTTGGCGAGCGCCTGAACGACATGGGCCTGCACGACCACGAGGACATGGCCGCGCACCTGGTGCTTGCGCCCTACTTCAGCGCCAGCCAGTATGCGGAGATCGCCCGCCGCTACATGTGCCCGCAGCTCAAAAGTCTCATCTGGACGAAACTGGACGAAGCCTGTAGTTTTGGCGCGCTGCTGAATGTTGCGCGGCTCATGGAACTGCCCGTCTCCGCCCTTTCCTTCGGGCCGGGACTCAAAAATTCCATAGTTCCCGCCGCAAGCGAACAGTTGTGGCGGCTCATCTTCAAGCACCAGCTGCCCGGCGCGTGCGCCGAGAGCAACGCATAAGTCGAGGCACACCATGAAAAACGCACTCCCGCTCGTCTTCTCCGTCACCTCCGGCAAAGGCGGCGTGGGCAAAACAAACATTTCGGTCAACCTCGCGCTGCAGCTCACCAAAATGGGCAAGCGCGTGGTCATCCTCGACGCCGACCTCGGCCTGGCCAACGTGGACGTGATCCTGGGCATTGCGCCCAAGCTCAACCTGTTCCACCTGTTCCACGAAGGCATGACGCTGGAGAAGATCCTCTGCGACACGCCCTACGGCTTCCGCATTCTCCCCGCCGCCTCCGGCGTCAGCGACATGGTGAGCCTTTCCACCGGGCAGAAGCTCGACCTGCTGGAGGCCATGGACTACCTTGAGGGCGACATCGACCACCTCATCGTGGACACCGGCGCGGGCATCAACGACAACGTGCTGTATTTCAACATCGCGGCCCAGGAGCGGCTTGTGGTGCTCACCACCGAGCCCACCTCCCTCACCGATGCCTATGCGCTGATCAAGGTGCTGAAGCAGAAGCACGGTGTGGACCGTTTCCGCGTTGTTGTGAACATGGCCAAGGACGAGAAATCGGCCAAGGAAGTGTACGTTAAACTTTACAACGCCTGCGACCACTTCTTAAGCGGCGTATCCCTTGACCTTGTGGGCTTCATCCCGCATGATCC
>JAVBYL010000154.1 GCA_030824035.1 Humidesulfovibrio sp. | reverse complement strand
GGGCCGGATTCCTCTTCCGTCATTATTCCCGCCGCCAGCGCGCAGCCCAGGCAGGACGGCATAGCCCTTTCCCGCAGGTTGAACGCCCGCAGGCGGGTGGTGCGCCGGGCCGGGCTTGGCGGCGGCCCCGTAGCGAGCCATGCGCGCAAAATCATGGTGGTGGACGACGACCCGGACGTGGTGGAGTACCTGGAAAGCCTGTTCCGCGACAACGGCTACGCGACCTGCTCGGCCCCGGACGGGACGCAGGCCATGAGCGTGCTGCGCCGCGAGCGGCCCGATCTCATCACCCTGGACCTGGAGATGCCCGGCGCCTGGGGCCCCAGGTTCCATATGCGCATGCGGCAGATAGATGAGTTCCGGCACATCCCCGTGGTGGTCATCAGCGGCCTGGCGGAGGCCCACAAGGCCATACCGGAGGCCTTTGGCGCGGTGCAGAAGCCCTTTGAGTCGCAGGAAGTGCTGCGGCTTGTCCACCTGGCCCTGGGCTGAGACGAAAAAAGCGGGTCCGCCCAGGGGCTTTCCCGCTTTCGCTTCGTCCGCGTTTGCCGCCGCTTACATTCTCGCCTTTCCCTACTCCACCGTTTCGGGGTCCGCCCCTTCCTGCGAGAGCTTGAGGTTCTTGGCGTAGTTGGCGGCCTCTATGCCCGCCACGCAGCCTTCGCCCACGGCCTTGGCCATTTGCAGGGGCGCGCCGCAGATGTCCCCGGCGGCGAACACGCCCGGAACGTTGGTGGCCTGCTTCTTGTCCGTGTTCAGGTACTTCATGCTGTCGTCGAGCATCAGCCCCAGGGACGAGGCGAGCTCCAGCACGCCCTTGGCGCCTTGCTCGATGAACACGCCGCTGACGGGCAGCACCGTTCCATCGGCCAGCTCCAGGGCCTCCACGCCTTTTTCGCCGCGTATGGCCTTGACCTTCGCGCCCTCGTGGATAATCGCGCCGCTCTCACGCAGCTTGGCCTGCAGGGCGGGGGAAACCTCCAGCGCCTCGCACACCACATGCACGGTCTTGGCAATGTAGAGCATGGTGAGCGCGCCGCCCGCCGCACCGCTCTGGCCGCCCACAACAGCCACGTCCTCGTTGCGGAAGAACCCGCCATCGCACTCCACGCAGTAGGAAACTCCCTTGCCGAGCAGTTCCTTTTCGCCGGGAACGCCAAGCTTGTTGCGCGTGGTTCCGGTGGCGATGATGAGCGCGCGCGCGCCGATGACGTTGCCGCTTTCGGTGGTGACCTCGAAGAGCCGCCCCACTGGCTCGATGGACAGGGCGTCCTCCTCCATGCGCTCCGCGCCGAAGCCGGTTGCCTGGGCGATGCCGGTAATCAGCATCTCCTCGCCGCTGGTCTTGAACATGCCGAGGAAGTTTTCCACATGCGCCCAGAACAGGCTGCTCTTGTTCAGCCTGCCGAGCATGAGCACGCTGGTTTTCTTGCGCGCGGCGTGGATGGCGGCCTGGATTCCGGCGGGGCCGCAGCCGAGGATGACGACGTCGTAAATGGGGTTGGGTGACATGGCGCTCCTTTGGGCTGAAAAGAAGGGTTTTACGCCAAGTAATCACCTTTCAGGCGTTTCGCAAGGTCGGCGGCGATTTGTTCGCGCAGGGCCAGGATGTTTTCGTCCTGGGGCAGCAGGTCGAGCACGGCCTCCATGCGGCCTGTGTCATTCAGCAAGCGGCAGGCCGTGGCGGTGTTCAGGTCGTACAGCCAGCCCACTATGAGCAGCTTGAAGTCGTTGACCCAGACAATGCGCCGGTAGTCGCTCACCTCCCGCGCCATTACGCAAGCCAGCACCTCGGGCGTGTAGTTGGTGGGGTGGTGCTTGGCGTCCAGGGATACTTCCGGGTGCGCCGCATGTGGCAGGGAAAAGTGCTCGATCATGATGCGCATGATGTCCAGCTTGTCGCTGTCGCGTACGATTTTGGCAGCTTGCAGCAATTCCGGCGGCAGGGTGGCTGGCAGCAGGCGGGCGTTGTGCAGATACACAGCGCCAAGAACCAGCCGCCGCATGTGCGCCGGAACGCCCTCGAGGAGCTTCTCGCGCAGCAGGTGCCGCACGCTGAGCTTCGCGTGGTTCACGGAGTCGCGGTCGCGGAAGGTGCGGTACTCCCGGTACTGGGGAAAGCGGCCGACATCGTGCAACAGGGCGGCCAGACGGGGGGCCAGGGCCATGTCTGCGGTGAGCCCCTCGCCCTGGCAAATGGCCGTGGCCACATCCAGCACCTTCAGGGTGTGGTCGATCTTCAGGGTGTAGGCAAAGTCGTCGTCCGCCCCGTGCAGGTAGCCCTGGGCGAAACGCAGAAAGCCCGCGCGGACGGCCTCAACCAAGTCCTCGCCCAAGCCCTCGGCCAAATTTGGGCTCACGCCTCGAGGCTCCGTTTTTTCCTTTTGTACTCAAGTTCGGTGATCTCACCGTCCTCAAGCTGGGCGTTCAGGGTGTCCAGGGCCTTCTGGCGGGTCAGCTCCGCCTCGCGCTCCAGTTCCTTATCGCGCCAAATGCCGCCAGGCCCAAACAAGAAGCGCAGGAACAGGGAGATGACCCCGAGGATGAGGGCGGAGAACAGATACGTCGCTGTGGTGGTTTCCCAGTCGCCGCCGGTGCCGGCGTTGAAGGGCCAAAAGTCCCATTTGGAGGGCAGGGTGGCCTGGGCTTGGAACGAGAACTCGGAAAACATGAAGTATACCTCCGTGACGGCGAAAAGCGCCGGGTCGTGTCAGGAGATGCCAATACGTGGCATCCGCGCCGGTGGCAAGTCGGCTTGCGGCTACGCATTGTATACAAACAGAAGTTCAGGTAAGGTGAAGCATGACAAAAGGGGGAACCCCATGCGGATTCTCATCGCCGAAGATGACCCGACCAGCGCGCGCTACCTTGAAGGGCTGATGTCCAGGTTGGGGGAGTGTGCCGTTGTGGCGGATGGCGAGGAGGCCCTCTTGGCCTTTGCCAAGGCCCTGGACGATGACCGTCCCTTTGACCTCATCTGCCTCGACATCATGATGCCGAGGATGGACGGCCAGGAAGCGCTGCAGGCAATGCGCAAGCTGGAGCTGGAGCGGGGCATCAAGCCCAGCCGCGAGGTCAAGGTTTTGATGACAACGGCCCTGGGCGACGTGCGCTCCGTCATGAGCGCCTACAAGGGCGGCGCCACCGCCTACATCACGAAGCCCATCGTCTCTGAACGATTGTTTGAAACCATACGTTCGCTCGGGATTGAAACCTGAGCTTGAGGTTGCCAGCAAATGAAGAAATTCCTTTTGTCCTGCGTGGCCGTGGCCTTTTTGGCCCTGGCCTTCTTCTGTGTCGATGCCGAGGCCAAGCGCGTGGGCGGCGGCGGCTCCTTTGGCGGGCGCACCAGCTATTCCAAACCGTATAGCAGGCCCGTGAGCCCCACCTCCGGCGCCACCCAAAACCCCACTCAGGTAACGCAGCCCAGGACGGCGACCCCTGCCCCTGGCGCGGCCCCCGCCGCGGCGCCGGGCATGGGCTCGCGCCTTGGCTGGGGCCTTGGCGGCCTGCTCGCTGGCGGCCTCATCGGCTCCATGCTGTTTGGCGGCGGCATGGGCGGCGTTTTTGGTGGCGGCTTCGGCATCCTGGAAATCGTCCTCATCGGCCTCATCATCTTCATGGTGGTCAAGCTCATCCGCCGCCGCAAGCAGGCTGCGGAGCAGAACGCCATGCCTGGCGCACAGCCCGGGCAGTGGCAGCGTCCGCCCACGGACATCCGCTCCCAGGCGGAGAGCAGCTGGGACAACCTGCGCTCCACCCCGTCCGCATCCCCCACGGCTGCTGGCGGCTTTGGCGATGGCTCCGCCGCCGCTGCCGCTGCGGAACCCCCTCAGCCCATCGTGCCGGAGGGCTTCAGCATCTCCGAGTTCCTTGAGGGCGCCAAGACCGTGTACACGCGCCTGCAGAACTCCTGGGACAGCCGCAACCTGAGCGACATAGCCCTGTTCACCACTGCGGAGGTGTTGGCGGAGATTACCCGGCAGGCCCAGGCCGAGCCCGGCCCTTCCAAGACGGAGCTGCTGATGATCAACGCCCGTTTGCTGGAGTTCAAGGAAGACCCGAAGGACACCGTGGCCACGGTCTTCTTTGACGTGTTGATGCGTGAGGACGTGAGCGAGGACCGCCCCAAGCAGGTGCGCGAGGTGTGGCACTTCCAGCGCGAGACGGCCAACCCGGAGTCCAACTGGAGGCTTGAGGGCATCCAGCAGCTGGACGAGTAGCGCGCCTTTTCCACAAGACATCACCAGGAGCCCGGAAGCGATTCCGGGCTCTTTCGCAAGGAGAGACCATGTTCATCCTCAAGGATTGCTTGAAAGTCTACACAACCGACCAGGACAAGGCAGTGCCGCCCTCGGAAACCGTGCGCCGCGTGAAGGCCGTGCTCGACGAGAAGTGCAAGGGCGTGCTGGAGGAGACCAAGCGCGTGGACACCGGCCGCCTCGGCATCCCGGTCTACCTGGGCATCTGCGGTCCGGCGGCCCGCGCCGTCATGCCCACGCGCAAGCAGATGGGCAAGGGCGCCAGCGCGGAACAGGCCGAGGCCTCCGCGCTCATGGAGCTGGTGGAGCGCTTCAGCTACTTCAGCTTCTGGGCCGACGAGGACAACTTCGTGCGCGCCACTTGGTCCGAGGCCAAACAACGCTTTGGCGCAGAGCTCATGGATATCGCCCAGGTGCTGGCCTCGGTGGAGGACGGGCTTTCCCCGGAGGGCGCCGCGCGCGTGCTGGACCTCGTGCGCTGGCGCTTCCACCCGGTGCTCAACGTGGCCACGGGCCGCGAGGAGCAGGTGCCCCTGGACTGGTTCAAGGTGCTCAACGAGTTCAACGGCTCCTCCGCTGGCAACAGCCCGGAGGAATCCGTGCTGCAGGGCGCGTGCGAACTGGTGGAGCGCCACGTGTGCGCCCGCATCGACAAGGCCATGCC
>JAVBYL010000173.1 GCA_030824035.1 Humidesulfovibrio sp. | reverse complement strand
GTGACCATGCGCAACATCAACCTGCGCGTGCTGACACCGGGCAGTGCCACGGCCCTCGAAGTCCGCGACTTCGCCCTCAGCATCGCCATGCCCTCCCTGCGCGCGGGCGTGCTGACAGCCCAGGCCAGCTTCGTGCCCCAGACCAACCATGCGGAACAGGCCAGCGGCACGAAACTCCCACCTGTGGCGTTCCAGGCCAAGGTGACGGAGCTCGCCTCCGCACAGGGCGAACTCCAACCCCTGCGCGCCATGATTGATTGCACTGCCGCGGCCCCCGGACTGGTCGCCAGCATCACCGGCAGCGTGCACAAGGGACTCAAGGCCGACCTGCGCCTGCAACTGGCCCAGCTGCTCACACCGCTGCGCCCCCTGCTCCCGCCCGCAATGCCGACGCTCACCGGTGCCCTGGCCTTCTCCGCCACGGCGACCATGCCAAAAACTGCGGGTGCGGTGGAAGTTGCGGGCGCTGGCGACACCCTGCGCCTGGGGCTGCTTGTCTTTGCCGATGACGTTGCCGCCACTGGCGGCCCCCTTGGAGCCAAAAGTTTCGGGCCACTGCGTTTGAGCCTATTGCAGGAGGCCCAGGTTGACCTCGCCACGGGCAGCGTCGAGATCCCTGGAACCCTCAGCCTCGGCAGCCAGGGCACACTCGCCAGGGCCACCCTCGCCTGGACCACCCTCGCATGGACCGGGCAGATCAAGGGGATTCTGGAGTCCCGGCCCGCGCTGGCGCTCAACGCAAAGGACGCCGACCTGCCGCTGCGCCCTGTCCTCGCCGCCGTACGGGACTTTTTGCCCCCGGGCCTGAGCATCAGCGATGCGCACCTGCGCATGCAGCAGTTTGCGGTGCGGGCGCAGCCTGTCGTGGAGGCTTCTGGCAACCCGGACCTGACAGTCATGCTACGGGGCCTGAGCCTTGGCGTTCAGCGCTGCTCCCTGGCCCAGGGCAAGGACGTCTTTGCGCTCGGCTCGCTCCTTTTCAACCTGGACGCTCTTGATGCGACCCTGCCCGCTGGTGCCGAGGGCACACTGACCGCCACAGCCAGCGCCCAGGCCACGGACCTGCGGAAAACGGGCGCATCGGCCTTGGCACTGCGTTCCGCCACCTTGGCCGCGCTCCGGGTAAACGCCACCGGGCTACGCCACGACCCCGCCGCGCTTTTCGGCGTTTCCGGCAAGCTGACGGTGGAAAAAACCGCGACGCTCACAGGGCTCGATTTTGGCGGTACGCTGAAGGCCGACACCCTCACCAAGACCGTTGCCCTCAGCGCCGCCATGCCCGCCAGCAAGGCCATAAGCGCGAATCTGAGCGAACTCCGGGTGGAAATTCCCGCGCTGCGCGCTACGCAAAAGGGCAAGCGGCCCCTGGAAGTTCCGGTGCTGCTGCTCTTCAAGGCTCCGGACATCCGCCTTACGCAAAGCACACTTCAAACGCCCGGCCACGCCCTGCCAGCCCCCCTTATCCCAGCCGCAACCGGTGCAAGCCTGGAGCTGAGCCTGGGCAAGGCCCTGCGCACGAGCGCCCACTTCACCCTCGGCGGCACAGGCGGCAGGGAGCTTGCCACCACCGGCGAGCTTTCGCTGGATGCGGGCCAGTTGGCCACCCTTGCCGGTTCGCTTATGCCGCGCACGGCCAAATTGTCCGGCGTTTTAGGGGCTGGCTGGAACGCCGCCGTGGTTTTGCCTCAGGCTGGCGCGCAAACGTCGGCCTCGCCCAGCGCCATGCAAAGGCTGCAGGAACTCAAGGCCCTCCGCAGCCTTGCTGCCAGCCTCAGCCTGGGCAACATCTCGGTGGACTGGCCGCAAAAGAACCAGGACGGCAGCCCTGCCGACCCCCTGCGCCTGCGCGGGCTCACCACGCCAAAGCCCCTGCGCGTCACAACCACCAACGGGGCCGAGGATTCGACCCTGACGGGCAGCGTGGCCTTTGGGCCGCTGGCGAGCCTGCCCGGCGTCGGCCCGCTGGCCAGGCCCGTGTCCGGCCTGCTCACGCTCAATGCGGCGCAACAGGACGCGCGGTCGGTGCAGGTTTCGCAGATGCTGCGCCTGGACGGCTTTGGCCTGGAGCAGAACCTCACCCTGAACATGGACAAACTCGACGCCCTGCTCGATATGGATGGAAATGGACTGGGACAGGATCGCAAGGCCGACACCCTGACCGCCCTGCTGCAGCGCGCCAACGGCACCCTGAGCTTCTCCCTGCGCACCGGGCTGGACGCCCTGCCCCCACGGGCCGAGAAGACAATCTCCGGAAAGGGCCGCGTGGAAGTGGGCGCGGAGGCCAAGCTCATCGGCGGCCGCAGCCTGGCCGTAGCCGGGCGTCTCCTCAGCCCCGGCCTGGACCTGCGCCTTGGCCCCGCCCTGGCGGTCACAGGTCTTTACAGCAACCTCGCCCTGCACAAGCGCTATGCCCTGGGCTTTGGCCCCAATTGCGGCTCGGCGGCCCTTGTGGAGGCCAAGCCGCTCTCCGAATACGTTTTCGACCAGCTCCCGGCGGCCCAAAGCCTTTCGCCCAGCCCGGAGAGCTTCGCCCTGCGCTCGCTGTACAGCCAGCAAGACACCCAAACGGCTGGCGGCTTCGGCTTCAGCCAGCTTGTGCTGCGCTCCGGGCCACTGCCCCTTGCCGTGTCGGACATGAACCTGCGGCTGGACACCAGCGGACCGCTACCCATTGTGCGTTCGTTCCGGCTGGGGCTGTTCGGCGGCAACATCCTTGGCAGCGCGGCGTTGCGGGGTGGGCTTGGCCGCTACAGCCTGGAAACGGACTTCGCCTTCACCGGCCTCGACGCGGCGCGAATGCTGCCTGGGCGCGGCGCGCAGGACTATGGCGACCAGGCGGAGACCTCGGGCCGCATCAGCCTGAGGATGCCGCTCACCGCCGATGCCGACGGCCTGCTGCGCCAGCTGAAGCTGCGCGCGGACATCACCAAGGTTGGCCCGCGCACCCTGGAGCGCATGCTGTACGCCCTGGACCCGGACGAGCAGAACGAGACCATCGTGCAGCAGCGCAGGCTCATGGGCATCGGCTATCCCAGAAACGTGCGCCTGAACATCGACTACGGCAACCTGAGCCTGTCCGGCCAGGTTGAGGTGAAGGGGTTCCGCCTGGACCTGCCCGCCATTGACCGGCTGGCCGTGGGCAACCTGCCCGTGCGCGCGCAGCTGGACCCGGCCCTGGCCCGGATGCCACGGCTCATCGAGATGCTGGACATGCTGAGCGCTGTGCGGCTTTGCCGGAGCGCAGCCCACGCCGACACGACCATAAATCTTGGCGCACAGTCGCGCCCGACGACGCCATCCGCAAAGAAAGGAGCAACGCCATGACGCCACGCATCACCCTTCCGGCTCTCTCCCTGGCCCTTCGCTCTGCCCTTATCGTGACCCTCATTTCGGTCCTTGGCGGCTGCACGCTGGCGGAGGTCAAGGTGAACGTCGCCAGCGAGCGCACCTCCCTGGAAAACCAGATCCTCGGCTCCTACAACTCCCTTTCGGAGGAAACCCTGCTGGTGGCCTCGGTGCGCGGCGTCGACCCGCTTGGGCGCATCCAAACCCCGCCGAAAAAGAGCGGCGAGCAGCAGGACGCCATCGTGGCCATGCAGGTGCTCTCCTTCCACGCGGACGACGTGGACGCCTTCAAGCGCCTGGGCTGGGTGGGCGAGGGCAACCAGGGCCTGCTGCAAAGCTTCCCCCTGGCGCGCGACAAAGCGCCAGACGACCTGAAGGACTTTGCCGCCCGCTACGGGCAACGGGAATTCGACGCCGTGGTGGCCGAGGTGAACAAGGCCAGGGAGACCGTGATGCGCCGTGCCATTGAGCTGAACGCCAACCTGACCCAGGCGGACGGCCCCAAGGTGCGCGGCGTGTTCGCCAAACTTGCGGCCGATACGGCCAAGCCAGGCGACAAGCTCCAGGCGGCGGACGGCAACTGGACGGTGAAGCGATGAACGCGCGGCGAACAGCACAACGGCTTGTTGCGGCTGCGCTGCTTGCGGGCTTGCTCGCGGCCGGGAGCGCAGTCCTCGCGGCTCCCGGCGCGCCAGCTCAGAACACCCCGCCCCCCAGCGCGATTCTCGCCCAGGCGCTGCGCACGGAGGGCAAACGCCAGGCCCCGCTCAAGCTTGGCGTGAACATCCCCCGGCAGGTCAGCTTCGAGGCCGGCCCCGTCCAGCACATCGACGTGACGCCTGACGGCACGTGGCTGGCCTACACCAGAATTTCCGGCGGCTACAGCGAGCTGTGGCTGCGCTCCCTCGACGAGGCGCTCACGCTGCTGCCCCGCCGCATCGCCCCGGCACTGGCGGACAGGCTCTCCCCGGCCCTCTCGCCCGATGGCAAGCGCATCGCCTTCATCGGCACCGAGGACGACGTGAAGGGCGACGTGTACCTCCTCGACCTCACCCAAGCGGAGGCCACCCCGGCCAAGCTCACCGGGCGCGACACCGAGGACGGCTCGCCGTGCTTCTCGCCCGATGGCCGCACCCTGTACTTTGACCAACGCGCCCAGGGCGCTGCGGAGCGCAAGATTGTCGCCCTGAGCCTCGGCGGCTCGCAGCGCGCGGTGCGCGTGGTGGAAACCGGCGGCGACGCCTCCACCCCGGCCATCTCGCCCGATGGGACGACCCTGGCCTTTGTTTCCAGCCGCACCGGCATGCCGGCGGTGCATCTGGTCGGCGTTCAAGGCGGCACCCCGCGCAAGCTCACCACCGGGCTTGCGTCCGAGACCTCGCCGCGCTTCACGCCGGATGGCCTCGGTGTGCTGTTCTCCACCGCGCCCTATGGCCTGGCTGGCGGCACGGCGGATGATCTGCTGCGCTTCTCCGTCATCGGCGCGGCCAGCGTGGCCAGGCAGGAGGCCCCCAAGGTGCTGAACTCCGCCCAGGGCGCCAGCCTGGAGCCCGTGCAAGCGGGACAGAAGTTCTATTACCTCGCCACCCGCGCCGGGTCGGCCAATGTGTGGTCCCTGCCGCCGGAGGGCGAAAT
>JAVBYL010000115.1 GCA_030824035.1 Humidesulfovibrio sp. | reverse complement strand
CCGGAGATGGGCACGCGCAAGGTGCCGTTTTCCCGCGTGTTGTACGTGGAGCAGGACGACTTCCGCGAAGTGCCGCCCAAGGGCTTCCGCCGCCTGTTCCCCGGCAGCGAGGTGCGTCTGCGCTATGCCTACTACATCACCTGCAAAGAGGTGGTGAAGGACGAGGCCGGCAACGTGGTGGAGCTCATCTGCACCTACGACCCGGCCACCAAGGGCGGCTGGAGCCAGGACGGCCGCAAGGTCAAAGGCACGCTGCACTGGGTGAGCGCCCAGCATGCCCTGGAAGCGGAGGTGCGCCTGTACGACCTGCTGTTCACCAAGCCCAACCCCGGCGCAGAGGAGGACTTCACTTCTTGCATCAACCCGGATTCCCTTGAGGTTGTGCGCGCCAAGCTGGAGCCCGCCCTCGGGGCCGCCGCCCCCGGCTGGCACTGCCAGTTCGAGCGCCTGGGCTACTTCTGCGCCGATGAAAAGGACACCAGACCCGGCGCACCGGTGTTCAACCGCGCCACCACGCTCAAGGACTCCTGGGCCAAGGTAGAGCAGAAGCAGGGCGGCAGATAAATTCCGCCAGCCCAAGTAATGCATGGCACAAGGCCGCTCCTGGACAACCGGGGGCGGCTTTTTTCTTGCCGGGCGTGTTGACAAGCAGCTGGATGTTGTTTAGTTGTACATGCAAGTGAGGTCACCATGGCTGATTCCAGCACGCTGATGCACAATTGTCTGTTCTTCACGGCCAATAATCTGGCCCGAAGCATCACCCGCCTGGCCGAGGACGCCTTCCGTCCCACGGGGCTTTCACCCTCGCACGCCTTTGTGCTGATGGTGGCGGCGGAGAACCCCGGCATCGGCCCCGGCGAGCTGGCTGCGGCACTGGCCTTGGCACCTTCCACGGTCACGCGCTTTGTGGATGCGCTGGTCGCCCGTGGGCTGTTGACGCGCACCGCCGAGGGCAGGGCCTCGCGCCTTGCCCCCACCTCGGCCGGACTTGCCCTGCTCAAGGGGGTGGAGAATTCCTGGAAGCGGCTGCACAAGGCCTATTCGCATGTGCTTGGGCCAGAGGGCGACCGCCTGGCGGCGGACATTGACGCCGCGTGCCGCAAGCTGGATTCAGAAGAGTCATAAAGTGTGTTGATCCAGGTTGTAACGAATGTGTTAGTCGGTTTGTTTGTACAAGCAATTGTGGAGGTCGTATGAAAAGGAATTTGGGGCCCGTCAACGCGTTGTATCCCTCGCTCACAACCATCATCGGGGCCGTGGTCGAGGGCAGGCCGAACTTTTTGGCAGTGGCCCACGTGGGCATCATGAACCACGGCCAACCGCAGTATTTGTCCTTTGGCATCAATAAGGCGCACCACACGAACCAGGGAATCCATGAACACCGCGAGTTCAGCGTGTGCATCCCAGGCGAGAACCTGGTGGTGCAAACGGACTATGTGGGGCTTGTGAGCGGCAAGAACACCGATAAATCCAAGGTGTTCGAGCTGTTCCAGGGCGAGCTGGCCCACGCGCCGCTCATCAAGGGCTGTCCGGTGTGCATGGAGTGCCGTTTGGCGCAGGTGGTGGACTTCGAGGCCCATGAGGTCTTCATCGGCGAGATTGTGGCCACCCATGCGGACGAGGGGGTGCTGACCGAGGCGGGCAAGATCGACATCGCCCGGGTGCGGCCGCTGCTCTTCGACATGGCCAGCGTCAAATACTGGAGCCTGGGCGCGGAGGTTGCCGCGTGCTGGAGTGTGGGCAAGGAGCTCAAACGCGCTGTGCGCGGCTGAGACCGCCCTCGTGCCGTGCCCTGGCCGTGCGCCCCGGTGTTCAGCCGTGCGCCCGGAGTTTATGCGGTACGGCGGAGGTGGCTGCCCCAGGCCTCGCTGCCGGGCGCGATGGCCGGGCTGAAGCCGGCCCACATGCCGAGCACGTCGCGCGGGCCGGGTATGCGACCGCGTTCGAAGGGCCCGGCCCAGGAGTCTCCGCGCAGGTGCGCCATGGCCCAGCGGCACACGTCCGGCTCAAAGGCGCCAGGCGTGTGCGTGACGAGCAGGGCCTTGGCCGCGCCGTCCTCAGCCTTGCCCAGGCGTTGCACCGGCGGGCAGGAGGCCAGCAGCTCCGGCACCTGCACGATGCTGCTGCCGCCAAGGGCCAGCCGCAGCCACAGGTCCCACCAAAAGTGCCACAGCCCCGGCCGCAGGCCGCCAAGCTTTTGCCAGGCCGCACCGGTGATGAGGGCGGCGGGACCAACGGGGTTGCGCCGTGTCAGCATTTCCTGGCGGAAGGGCCGGGTGCGCACGAAGGCCAGGCCCTCGGCGTTGCCCGCCGTGTGGCCGCTGTAAGCCGCGCTGGCCTCTGGCGTGCGGTCCAGGGCGCCAAGCAGGCGGGAGAGAAATTGCGGGTGCAGGCGCGTTCCCGCTGGCACAAAGGCCAGGTGGCCCGCGTTGCCGCTGGCTGCGGAGTTGACCGCCTGGGCCATGCTCAGGCCTGAGGAGTCGGCCGCCTCGATGCGGCTGAGGGCCAGGGCGTCCAGCAAACGCTTGGTGCCTTGGTCGCGCAAGGTTGTGGCTCTGGCGGAGGCGAGGCAAATGTCCAGGCGCGCCGCGCCTATATCCTGACACGCCAGGGAAACGAGGGTTCTGTGCAGCTCCGCCCTGGGCGAACGATTATAGACGACGACACGAATTCGTGTTGAAATTGTCATGGTTGTACCCCTTCCTTGGGATATGCGGGGCATGCACGGTCCGTGTGCACGAAAACGCCCCTTTCGTAGTGCTTATCGGCTCTGTTCAGGCAAGTCTTTAGGGGTGGGGCAAATGTTGCTGGAATCACCCGGAAGCGCCTGGGCGCTTGGTGTCACGTTCTTTGCATGGGAAAGCCGAAAGTGTGAGGTCGAAATGGGAGTCAGATGAGCAAACGCAAGGCGGAAATGTTGAGCCCGGCAAAAGGCCAAGGGCTGGTGGAGCGCGCCGAGGCTCTGGAGGCGGAGGGCGCGCTGGCGGACCTGCGCCTGACGGTGGCGGGCAAGCCGCTGCACCTGTGGGGCCGTGGGGGCAGGCAGCGCGAGGAGGAACTCGCCGCTTCCGTCCCTGCCGGGGCGCTGCCGGTGCTGCTGGGGCCCAGCCTTGGCCTGTGCCTGGACATTTTGGCCGCCTCGGGTCGGCCTGTTGCGGTTGTGGACCGCGAGCGCGAGGTTTGGTCCCATACCGGCGCGCATGCCCGGCATGCCGGTTCGCCCAATGTCCTCTGGCTTGCCGAGGGCGATGCGGCAACCGTGCGCGAGGCGCTGCTTGCCTGGCAGGCGAAGCATGGCGGCGGACCCTTCGCCCCGTTGATGGCTCCGGGCGCGCGGCGCATTGCGCCTGACTTTTATGCCGCCCTCGCCCAGGCCCTTGCCGCCAGTGATGCCTTCTGGACCAGCGCCCGGCACGCGAAGTTCCAGTCAGCGGCGCCGCGCATCCTCCTTTTGGACCGCCCGTACTTCCTGTTGCGGGAAATCAAGGACGCGCTCACGCGCCTGAACATCCCCTGGGCTGGCCTGGAGGTTGGCACCGGAGACGTGGGCCGCGAGGGCTTCGTGGAGGAGTTGCTGCGCCGCGTGCTGGAGTTCAAGCCGGACTTCGTGCTGACGGTGAACCACTTCGGCCTCGACCGCGAGGGCAGGCTGCTCGGTCTGCTGGACCGCCTTGGTCTGCCGCTGGCCTCCTGGTTTGTGGACAACCCCCACCTCATCCTTGCCGATTTTCCCGGCCAGGCGCGGGCCAACACGGCCCTGTTCACCTGGGATGCCGACAATGTGGCGAGCCTGAAGGCGCAGGGCTTCACGCAGGTGTCTTACCTCCCCCTGGCCACCGATCCCCAGCGCTTCCATCCCGCCGCAACGCCCGGACCAAAGGAGTGGCGCGCGCAGGTGTCCTTCGTGGGCGACTCCATGACCCGCGCCGTGGCGGACAGCGTGCAGGCTTGTGCTGCGTTCCCCTGGCTCACAGCACGGTATGCCGAGCTTGCGGAGGGGTTCGCTCAGGCCCAGGCCCGTAGTGTGGAGGGGTATCTTGCCACGTCGCACCCGGATGTTTTTGCGCGGTACACCCAGCTGCCCGCCCCCCAAGATCGGCTGGCCTGCGATGCGCTCATCACCTGGGAGGCAACGCGCCAATACCGGTGGCGCTGCGTTGCCGCCCTGGCCCCCTTTGCGCCCCTGGTGGCCGGGGACGCGGACGGCTGGCGCGCGGCCTTCGGCGGTGCTGGCGGCGTGCGCTATCTTTCCCGGCTGGACTATTACGCCGACCTGCCGAGCTTCTACCCGCTCTCCGGCATCAGCCTGAACTGCACCAGCCGCCAGATGAAGGGCGCGGTGAACCAGCGCGTGTTTGATGTTCCGGCCTGCGGGGGCTTTGTGCTCACCGATGGGCAGGAGCAGCTTGCCGGTCTGTTCGAGCCAGGGCGCGAGGTGATGCAGTACGCTGATCCTGAGGAAATCCCCGGCCTGGTGGAGCGCCTGCTGGCGGACGCGCCCCTGCGGGCCGAGGTGACGGCGGCGGCCCGTAAGCGCATTCTGGGGGAGCACACCTACGAGCACCGGCTGATGGAGCTGTGCCGCGTCATGCGCGGGACTTTCGCCTGAGGTGAAGAGTTCCCTTGAGGAATGCCAGCGAATTTGCGATAGAAGAAAGTGCGCGGCCAAACGCGCCCAAGGCCAGGGAGAAGCGAGTGTCAGATAAACGCACATCCGGCGACGGCATAGCCTTCGAGATACCCTCGGGCGCGAGCGCCCAGGGCGAGAATACCCCCGGCACCGGGGGCACAGCTCCTGGCGTGGCCCCTGGCGTGGCGAAGGTGCCCGAGCCTGAAAGTTCCTTGTTCCACTGCGCCTCCTGCGGCCACGAGATGTCCCTGCCCGCGCAATTGCTGGGCAGGCAGGCCAAGTGCCCCAAGTGCGGCGTGCCTGGTGTTGTGGAGCGCCCGCGCCAGCAAAGGCAGGAGCCCGACGAGCAGGATGT
>JAVBYL010000062.1 GCA_030824035.1 Humidesulfovibrio sp. | reverse complement strand
AGCGGCGTGCCGATGCCCACCAGCAGCGCGGCGAGGTCCGGGTCGAGCTTGTGGTCCGTGGCCAGGATGGCGCCGAGGATCATGGGCGGCATGGCCGCCTCGAACACCGTCACCCGCGCCACCATGCCCGTGTTGCCCAGCACCAGGGCCGCCACCAGCCACATCAGCGCCGGCGCAACGGCCAGCTTGAAGGCCAGCCCGCAGGCGAGCGCCTTGGCGGAGCCTCCGGGCAGCCGGAAGCGCATGCCCAACCCCACGGACAGCAGCGCCAGCGGCACCAGGGTGGACCCGATGCGCCCCAGGCCCGCCAGCAGCCATGCGGGCAGCTCCACGCTCCGCAGGGCCAGGCCCAGCAGCATGGCCTGCAGCGGCGGGAAGGCCAGCACCCGGCGCAGGGAGGGCCAAAGGCGCGTACTCAGGCTGACCCCGGCAAGGTGCTCCGCCCGGGCGGAGAAGTGCGTGGCCAGCAGCACCCCAGGCAGCGCCAGCACCAGCGAGGTGCCGGGATTATCGCACAAGAAGGCCACATAGGCGTATTGCGGCCCGAAAAACGCCTCCACCATGGGCAGGCCGATGAAGATGGTGTTGCACAGGGCGGCGGAGAGCATCAGGCAGGCGAAGGTTTGGCGCGAGAAGCCGAGCAGCCGCCTGGCCAGGCCGAAAAAGGCCAGCCCGCCCGCGAAGACGATCCAGGCCATGCTGCCGGGAAGCAATATCTCCAGGGTAAGCGGCATGCCGCGCGCGGCCAGGAAGGCCACCGCCGGGGCGGAAATCTGGATGACCACCCCGGCCAGGGCGCGGTCGGCCCCCTCGGGCATGCGGCCCGTGCGGTGCAGGAGCAGCCCGGCCAGCAGGCAGGCGGCGGCGATGAAAAGATTGTCCATGCTGTGCGTGCCGCTTTGGGGCCTTGCCCGGCTCAGAGGGTGGAGGGCGCGGGCGCGGGCTTTAGAGGTGCCGATTCCTCAGGCTGATTCCTCAGGCTCATCAGACAAAGATGGTGGCGCGCATGAACAGCGCCGCTCGCCCGGCGATGCGGACGCGGTCGCCCAGATACTCGCAGTACAGGTGCCCGCCGCGCTTGGAGGCCTGGTACGCGTGCAGGGTCGTCTTGCCCAGCCGCGCCGCCCAGTACGGGGTCAGCACGCACTGGGCCGAGCCCGTGACCGGGTCTTCCATGATGCCAATTTCCGGGCTGAACACGCGGCACACGAAGTCGAACTCCGTGCTGGGCGCGGTGCAGATGATGCAGACGTAGGGCAGGGTCAGCAGCAGCGTGGGGTTGGGCTTCAAATCCCGGATGGTCTGCTCGTCCGGGTAGATGGCCAGCAGGTCGCGGCCCACGTGGGCCTCCAGCGGGCGAGCTCCCAGGGCGTGGGCCATCAGGTCGGTGACGGCGATGGACTTGGCGGGCCAGGCCGGGAAGTCCATGACCAAGAGCCCGTCCTTGCGTTCCACAAAGAGGTCGCCGCTCATGGTCTGGAAGCGCAGCCTGGAGCCTGGGTGGCCCAGTTCCTCGAAAATAACGTGGGACGCGGCCAGGGTGGCGTGGCCGCAGAGGTCTATCTCGAAGGTGGGGGTGAACCAGCGCAGGTGGTAGGCCTTGCCGCCGCCTGCCTCCTCGGGTTGGTCCGCCAGGGGGACGAAAAAGGCCGTCTCCGAGAGGTTGTTCTCCTCGGCGATGGCGGCCAGGGTCGCATCGGGCAGCCAGGACTCCAGAGGCACCACGGCGGTGGGGTTGCCGGAAAAAACGCCCTCGGCAAAGGCATCGACCTGATACATGGGGTACGGCGCGGGCATGGGCTCGGGGTCTCCTTTGGCGTACGCACCGCTGGCCGCGATGCCTGGAAAAACCTGCGGGAGGGGGAAAGCCCCCCTCCCACCACTGAACTTCGTACGTAGTGTCGCTTAAAAAGCCTGCTTCATCAAGTCCGCATCGGAGGTGGAGGCCGCCTCGGTGCTCACATCGGTCTGGGAGGGCTGGGTGCCCTCGATGAACGGCAGGAAGTAGCTCTCAGGGGCGGATTCGCCCTTGTTGTTCACGGCCTGGCTGTTTTCCACCCTGGCCCAAACGATGCCCTCCGGCGGCAGGAATTCCTCCACCGGGTAGCGTTCCTCGATGGCCTTGCGGTACTCCAGCCAGATGGGCAGCGCCGTGCGCGCGCCCGAACCGCCGCGCCCCATGGGCTGCAGCTGGTCGTAGCCCACGTACACGCCGGTGAGCAGGTACGGGGTGAAGCCCATGAACCAGGCGTCCTGCTCGTTGTTGGTGGTGCCGGTTTTGCCCGCCAGGGGCCTTCCCAGCACCTTGGCCGAGCCGCCCGTGCCCACGTTGATGACCTCCTTGAGCATGGAGACCATGAGGAAGGCGTTTTGGGGGCTGATGGCCTCAACGTATTCCGGCTGGGACTTGAAGATGGTTTCGCCCCAGGCGCTTTTGACGGCGAGCACCAAGCGCGGCTTGATGTAGCTGCCCCCGCGCGGAAAGGCCGTGTAGGCCTGGCACAGGTTCATCAGTGTCACGGCGGAGGAGCCCAGCGCCAGGGAGAGGTTTTCCTGCATCTCGCCCTCTATGCCCAGGGCGCGCGCGTGGTTGATGACATTCTTGATGCCGATTTTTTGCGCCACGCGGATGGTGACGAGGTTGCGCGATTTGGCCAGCGCCGTGGACAGCAGGGTGGGACCGTAGAAGATGTCCTCGTAGTTCTCCGGCCGCCAGATGGTGCCCAGCTCCGCGTTGGCGAAGACGATGGGCGCGTCCATGACCACGCTGGCCGGGGTGAACCCGTGTTCCAGCGCGGCGCTGTACACGATGGGCTTGAAGGACGAGCCGGGCTGGCGGCGCGCCTGGGTGGCGCGGTTGAACTGGCTTTTTTCAAAGCTGAAGCCGCCGGTGAGGGCCACCACTTCGCCGGTGTTCGGCTCGATGGAGACCAGCGCGCCCTCGGGGCCGGGGTCGCGTTCCAGGTTCAGGATGAAGTGCCCGCCCTGCTTGGCCTCGCGGATGGTGGTCCACACCACGTCGCCCTTGCGCAGAATGCGGCTGGGGTCGCCGGGCACGGGCGCGTTGGGGCCGGTGACGCCCTTCATGGCGTTGCGGCACCAGCTTGTGCTGGAGGCCGGGATTTCGCCGGTGTACTGGCCAAAGCTCACGGTGGCCTTGTCCTTGGTGGCGCCGGTGACCAGGGCGCGCAGCCAGGTGCCGGGGCGCAGGCTGTCCGGGTTGCGGCCTTCCTCCAGGAAGCGGGAGAATTCTTCCGGCTTGAGCTGGGCGGAGGGGCCTTCCCAGCCCTTCTGCTTGGCAAAGTCGGCCAGGCCGCGCCGCACCGCGTTGTCCGCGGCCAGCTGGTGGGGAATCTCGCAGGCGGTCTCCACGGTCATGCCGCCGGTATAGACTTCTTCCTCGCCGTACTTCTCCACCAAAAAGCGGCGCACTTCTTCCAGGTAATACGCGCCCACCTTCCAGGAGTGGTCCTCCATGCTCTTGTACACCAGCTTCTGGCTCAGGGCCTGGTCGTGCTCTTCCTTGTTGATCCAGCCCTGGGCGAGCATCTGCTCCAGCACGTACTTCTGGCGGATTTTTGCGGCCTCGGGCGCGGCGTACGGGTTGTAGCGGCTGGGGGCCTGGGGCAGCCCGGCCAGCAGGGCGCATTCGGCCAGCGTCAGCTGCTGCACATGCTTGCCGAACAGCTCGCGCGCGGCGGCCTCCACGCCATAGGCCTTGGAGCCCAGGTAGATCTGGTTCAGGTAGATGGTGAGGATCTCGTCCTTGGTGAGGTAGTTCTCCAGCTGGTAGGACAGCAGGGCTTCCTTGATCTTGCGCTGGAAGCTCTTTTCCGGGGTGAGCAGCAGGCGCTTGACCACCTGCTGGGTGATGGTGCTGCCGCCCTGCTTGATGCCGCCGGCCTTGAGGTTCATGAGCATGGCGCGGAAGATGGCCCAGGGGTCGATGCCCTCATGCTGGTAGAAGCCGCTATCCTCCGCGGCCAGGAAGGCCTTGGGCAGCATGGGCGGCATCTCGTTCAGACGCACCAGGAAGCGCTTTTCCTTGTAGAAGTAGCCCAGCACCTTGCCATCGCGCGAGAGCACGGTGGTCACCAGGGGCGGCTTGTAGTCGGTGATGTTGCGGAAGCCCGGCAGATCGTACGACAGCACCCAGAAGGCCAGGGCCACCAGCAGCACCGCCACAACGGGAACCGAGGCCAGGGTCCAGAACAGCTTGCGCTTGAATCGACGGCTCCATCTCATGGACGTATCCCTTCTGGCGGGCTTTTTTTTGACATTTTTTTTCGGCATACGAACGTTGGCCCTTATGTGCGTTTGGGCAGGCCCCAGGCCAGGCGCAGGCTGGCGTATAGCTCGCGCGCCTGCTTTTCGCCCATGCCCAGGGACAGGTACATTTGGCCGGACCCGCGCCTCTCGCGCACGGCCTGGCATTCCTGGAACTCAAAATACATCACCGCGCCCGCGCGCACCCAGAAGGGGAACAGGCGACAGTAAAGCGGACGGGCCTGGCGCGGCAGTTCGCAGCCCTTGGGGCCCAGCAGCCTGCATGCGCCCTCGGGGGTCAGGGCCAGGCGGTCGTGCGCGCCGCCCAGGGGGAACAGCTGGCGCAAAGTCTCATCCTCGCCGGGGAACAGCCGGGCCATGTTGTCCACAAAGCCGGGGGTGTTCTCCTGACTATGGAAGTGCTCCGGCAGGGCCCCGGCGGCCTGCATGGCCGCGCGCTCCGTGGCGGAGAGGGGAAAGCAGAACTCCTCCTGCCCCGGGGCCAGCGTGCAGCAGGTGGTGGAGGTTTGGGCGCAGCGGGCGCACACGTCGGCATCGGGCACAGGGCCAGAGACGCTGTCCGCCATGGGCTGAGGGGGCCTGTTGGCTCCGCTCACGGATTACTCCGGCGCAAAGCGCACCCGGCCCTTGCCGAGGAGGTCGTGGACGTGCACCAGGCCCGCCAGGGAGCCATCCTCCGCCAGCACGGGCAGCACGGTGATCTGC
>JAVBYL010000201.1 GCA_030824035.1 Humidesulfovibrio sp. | reverse complement strand
CGGCCAGGGCGGAAAGCTCGTCGCCGCCGGGCATGTGCACCCGGCCCAGGGCCTTGCCCGCCCCGCCGATGCCCTCCACCTGCCAACGCAGCCCGGCCAGGCGGGAGAGCACCCGGCGCTCCACAAACAGGCCCAGCACGCCCACGAAAATGACGCCGCTGAGGGCCAGGGCCGCATGGTGCTTGAAAAGCGCGTCCTTGCCGCGCTGCACGATGTCGCGCCCGCCGCGCAGCAGCATGTAGAACGCGGGCTCGCCCTTCAGGTCGGCCAGGGCGGTGACGCTTATCACCGTGTCGTCATTGACGGGCGCGGTGGTCACCTCCCCGGGCTTGAGCGAGCCAGGGCTGAGCGGAACCAGCTCCGGCGGCAGGGGCGCATCGGCCCGGCGCAGCACGGTGCGCAGCTTCAGCCGCTCGGAAATGGCCGCGAGGTCCAGGTCCGTAAACGGCCTGCACATCACCAGCGTTCCGGCCGGGGGGCCCGCGCCGTTGCTGGGCAGAATGGGGCAGGAGGCCAGCAGCATGGGGCCCTGCGGCAGCAGCACGAACCCGCGCCTGCGGGCGGCGAAGTTCGCTGGCCTGCTTATGCCATGGCGCGGGTCCAGCCAGTCGTGCAGGCCCTCGGGGATTGGGGCCTTGTGCCCCGCGCCGGGGTTGAAGCCCCGCTCCCACACCACCCGGCCTTCGCGGTCCAGAAAGATGATGGCCGCAAGGCGCAGGGAGGCCAGGGTGCGGTCGTTCATGTTCGATTCCACGAACTCCTGGTCCGGCTGGCGCAAGAACTGGTAGGCGTCGTCCCAAACGGCCCAGTCCGTCAGGATGGCGTCGAGCTTTTCCAGCTCGTCGGCCATGGCGTTCTGGACGCGCTCCATGTCCCTCTGGCCGACCTGGCTTTCCAGGGAAAGAAAGCTCGTCTTGATGACCTGCCGGGTGACGCCGAACAGGATGCCGAAGAGCACCAGCGAAGAGATGCCGATGAGCAGGAGCGTGGCTTTGCGCAAGGTCATGGCGGAGACTGTCCTTCAAGCTGGCGTGGCCGACGGGACGCGGGCCGGGGGAGCCCGCAATATTTCAGAGCCTACCAGCGCGGGGGAACTTAGGCAAGGCAAGGGGGGCTCACATCCGCCCGTATTGAAAAAATCCGTAGCCGCCACAGCGCCCCTGACAGCTTCCGACCATCCACCGACCCACAGCGACCGCCCGCCGAGGCGCGCGCCCCTGCCCCTTTACGCCAAGCCGCGCCCGGTGCTAATTCTTTTCGATTATTGTCGAGGGCGCATAGCCGCACGGGGGGAACACAGGCCTATGTTATACTTGGGCATTGACGTTGGCGGGACGCACACGGACGCGGTGGCGCTCAGCGAGGCGGGCATCGCCGCGCAGTGCAAGGTCAAAACCGACCACAAGAACCTGCTCGCCTCGGTGAACCAGGCCCTCACGGGCATCCTGGCCTCGGTGCGGCCGGAGGACGTGTACCAGCTCAACCTCTCCACCACCCTGTCCACCAACGCCATCGTCGAAGGCACCACCGAGGATGTCGGCATGCTCGTGGCGCCGGGGCCGGGCATCAGCCTGGACGACGCCGTGCTCTGCCGCGACTTCCACATCATCGAGGGCTCCATCGACCACCGCGGCAGCGAGGTGCACCGGCTGGACACCGCCCAGGCCGAGGCCGCCATTGCCGCCTGCCGCAAAAACGGCGTGCGCGTGTTCGGCGCGGTGGGCAAGTTCAGCACCCGCAACCCCCTGCACGAGAACACCCTGCGCCAGCAGATCGGCAAGCCCACCGGCCAGCCCATTGGCCAGGCTGAGGGCGGCGCCGACTACGTGACCATGGGCCACGAGCTGGGCGGGCGCCTCAACTTTCCCCGGCGCATGGCCACGGCCTACTTCAACTGCGCGGTGTGGCGCGTGTTCAACACCTTTGCCGACGCGGTGGAAAAAAGCCTGGCCGAGCTTGGCCTGGGGCACGTGCGCGTGAACACCCTGAAGGCCGACGGCGGCACCTTCCCCCTGGCCCAGGCCCGGCGCATGCCCGTGCAGTCCATCTTTTCCGGCCCGGCCGCCAGCGTCATGGGCATCATCGCCCTGTGCGACATCACCCACGACTCCATCATCCTGGACATCGGCGGCACCACCACGGACATTGCCGTGTTCGTGGAAGGCCAGCCCCTGGTGGAAAACGACGGCATCGAGATAGGCAGCCACCCCACCCTGGTGCGCGCCCTCAAGGTGCGCTCCATCGGCATCGGGGGCGACTCCGCCCTGTCCGTGCTGGGCGAGGTGGTGCGCGTGGGGCCCAACCGCCTGGGCCCCTCCCTGGCGGACAGCATCACCCCCGGCGCCCCGTTGCCGGAGGAAGCCCGCCCCACGCTCATCGACGCCCTCAACGCCGCCGGAGCCTGCGCCCACGGCAACGTGAGGGCCTCGATTCTTGGCGTGGCCCAGTTCGCCAAGCGCCATTCCATCACCCCGGAGGTGCTGGCCAAGACCGCCGTGGAGGCCGCCGCCGGGGCCATCCACAAGGCCACCCGCGAGCTGCTGGACGAGATAAACGACAAGCCCGTGTACACCATCCACGAGCTGTTGGAGGGCCGCCGGGTGGTTCCCAAGCGCGTGTACCTCATGGGCGGCCCGGCCCAGGCCATGAGCCAGGCCGTGCGCCAGTGCTTCGAGCTGTTCACCGTGGTGCCGGAGCACTTCGGCGTGGCCAACGCCATCGGCGCGGCCCTCACGCGCAACACCGCCAGCCTGGAGCTCTTTGCCGATACCGAGCGCGGCATGATGTTCATACCCGCCCTGCGCCACAAGGAGAACGTGCCCCGCACCTACGCCCTGGCCGATGCGGAGCGCGACGCCCTGAACCACCTGCTGGCGCACCTCTCCAACATGGGCGTGTTCGCCGACCGCGACAACGCCCAGGTGACCCAGGCCACGAGCTTCAACATGGTGGGCGAGGGCCGCACAACGGGGCGCAACATCCGCGTCAAATGCCAGATCAAGCCGGGCGTCGCCTTCGCCCTGGCCGGAATATAGGGGGAAGCCAGCCATGCAGAAGGCCAAAAACAGCCTGGGGATCATCTTCTTCCCCGCCTTCGACTGGAGCATCTCGCCCACGCACCCGGAGCGCGAGGAGCGCCTGCTGTACACCCAGGACCAGCTCTCCGAGGAGGGCCTGTTCGACATTGAGGACATCGACGAGCACAAGCCCGGCATAGCCACCCGGGAAGACATCGAGCGCGTGCACTTCTGCTTCCCCGAGGTGGAGAGCGTGGCCACGCACTCGCACCTGGTGGCCGCCGGCGGCACCATCACCGCGGCGGATCTCGTCATGACCGGGCGGAACAAGCGGGCCTTCGCCCTGGTGCGCCCGCCGGGCCACCACGCCATGAAGACCGTCCACGGCTCGCGCGGGTTCTGCAACATCAACACCGAGGCGGTGATGATCGAGCACATCCGCGAAAAGTACGGCAAGCGCCGCATCGCGGTGGTCGACACCGACTGCCACCACGGAGACGGCACCCAGGACATCTACTGGCACGACCCGGACGTGCTGTTCATCTCCCTGCACCAGGACGGCCGCACCCTGTACCCCGGCACGGGCTTTCCCAAGGACTGCGGCGGCCCCAAGGCCCTGGGCCGCACCATCAACATCCCCCTGCCCCCCGGAACCTCGGACGAAGGCTTCCTCATGGTCATGGAGCGGGTGGTGCTGCCCATTCTGAAGGACTTCCAGGCCGAGGTGGTGGTGAATTCCGCCGGGCAGGACAACCACTTCAGCGACCCCATCACCAACATGAACCTCTCGGCCCAGGGCTACGCGCGGCTGAACGAGCTGCTGGCCCCGGACCTGGCGGTGCTGGAGGGCGGGTACTCCATCCAGGGGGCCCTGCCCTACGTGAACCTGGGCATCGCCCTGGCCATGGCCGGACTGGACTACTCCGGCGTGCGCGAGCCGGGCTTCGACGCCCTCAAGATCCGCCAAAAGCCGGAGCTGGACGACTACATCGCCAGGCTCTGCGACACCCTGCCCGGCCTGTACTTCAACCCGCCCAGCAGCCCGGACGCGGGCGATGGCCAGGTGAGCAGCCGCAACGGCGACGACTGGTACGTGCGCCACAAGAACATCTATTACGACACCGACGACATCACCGAGGCCCAGACCGAGGAACTGCTCTTGTGCGACTCCTGCCGGGGGCTGCTCAAGGTCGTCAGCCGCACCACCAAGAACCCGGCCTGCCTGGGCATAGAGGTTCCGCTGTGCGCCTGCGACCGTTGCCGCAACATGGGCTACAGCCTGTACGAGGAAGCCCAGGTGAAGGAGGGCTATCGCTATGCCCAGTTCATCAACCGCCGCGACAAAGAGTACGTGCGCCACGGGTTTTGACTGAGGAAGAAGCCCGGCCAGGCGCGGCCAGGCACGGCCAAGCTGAGCCAGGTTGAACCAGGCTGAGGCAACACCGGAGAACCGCATAGCGGGGAGGGAATCTCATGAAGGCACGCAAACGACTGGCATCCATTGCTGCGGGCGCGGCCCTGGCGGGGCTGTGCAGCCTTTCCATCCTGTCGGCCCCGGCCCTGGCCGCCAGCACCGCCGACACTTCCATCAACGCGGTGGACGACAACCTGAGCCGCATTGAGCGCATTTTGGACGATGTGGGCCGGGCCAAGGAAATCATCACCGGCACCCCCGGCACCACCGACGCCACCCGCGCCCAGGAGGTGCTGCGGCGCAAGGAGGCCGAGCTGGAGAAGGCCCGCGTGGACGCCATGAGCGCGGCCTCCGGCGTCTCCCGTGAGCGCATCGCCGCGCTGCGCGCCCAGGGCAAGAACTGGGGAGCCATCGCTGGCGAGTTCGGCGTCAGCCCGAACGTCGTGGGCGTCACCGCCGATGGCAAGGACGTGGGCTACGCCAAGACCAAGAACAAGGGCAAAAAGAAGGGCTGGAAGCACGGCATGCCGCCGGGCCAGGCCAAGAAGCACGGCTACGACGAT